>NZ_JBSHAM010000040.1:0-28612 GCF_053611505.1 Amycolatopsis sp. NPDC054798
GAGGGGAACCCTGAGGGAATCTGATTCCCTCAGGGTTCCCCTCACGGCACGTCACCGAAGCTCAGATAAACCGCCACAGATGGTCCGGCGTCCCGTTGTCGTCCCACTGCGTCACCTGCGCACCGTCCGCAGTGGACTGCTGGTCGACCGCCATCACCTTTCCACTGTGGACATTCACCAGCTTCCACCAGCCGCCGCCCGCGTCGACGATGCGCCACAGGTGATCCGGCGTTCCGTTGTCCTGGAACTGCTGCACGTGCGCGCCGTTGTCCAGGCTCTGGTCGTGCACCGCGAGCACCTTGCCGCTGTTGCGGTTCATGATCCGCACGGTCCCGTCGCCGCTGTCCACGACTGTCCACACGTGATCGACTGTGCCGTTGTCCTGCCATTGCGTCACGTCAGCAGTGTCCGAAAGCGACATGTCCTGCACCGCGAGCAGTTTCCCGGAGCGCTGGTTCTGGATCCGCCGCCACGACGTGGTCGAGGCGGCCGGACGCGGCAGCAAGGCCAGGTACCCGGCGGCGACCGGGCGCGCTTGGAAGCCGGACTGCCGGGCGTCGGCGACGAAGTACCAGTCCGAGAACGGCACTCGGGAACCGGTGGTGTTCGCGAAACTGTAGACGCCTTCGACGAGCGTCGCGCGGATGTCAGCGTGGTCGGTGAGCCAGGCCGCCGTCCACAATTCCCAGTCGGCTTTGGTGTAATCGTGACGGAGATCCAGCGGAACGCCGTGCGCGCCCCGTTTCGACTGATACCAGGCGGCTTCTCGCGCGGCGGTGCCGAGCGGCACGAGATCGAGGCCCAGCAGCCGGTCCGCGAAACCGTTGTATTTGAGACTCCAGGTTCCTGGCTGGTCGTAGGCCATCCGCAGGTGCGAGCCGTCGTTGGCCAAAGTGGTCCACTGGCTGATGTACGAACGCGAAATCGAGCGGTATCGCAACGCGTCGGCGGAATTTCCGGTGGCGTCGGCGAGAACGGCCATCGCGCCGACGCCGACGATGCCTTTCAACGCGAGATTGGCGCTGTGCGCGATCCAGCCGGTGAAGTCGTCGGTCTGGTTCTGGTTGCCGGGGTCGAGCGTGTTCCCCACCAGGTATTCGGCCCATTGCCGCAGGATGCCGTAGTGCGCATTGGCGAACGCCTTCGCCGCCGCGGAGTCCAGGCGCTGCACGACCGCGGCGGACATGATCAGCATGTTGGCCGATTCCTCGACTGGCATGCTCTCCTCGTTGCCGTCGTTGTGCCCGGCGGCGTTCGGATAGGACGCGCCGATGTCGTGTTCCGAGAACGTCATCGGCCAGCCGCCGTGTTCGGCGTAGTCGAGCACCGGTTCCAGCAGCAGCCGCACGAACTCGGGCGAGAAATGGAGATAGCCGGGCAGCGCCGGATAGATCACGTCCACTGTGGACACGTTGCCGCTGGACGAGATCTCCTTCAGCAACGCCCACGGCGAGCCGTTGCGGTCGACCAGTTCGGTGCCGCCGAACGCCTGGCGCAGCGCGAGCGCGCAGATCGCCGCGTAGTGGTCGCCGGTGCTGCCTCCACCGGCCGCGGCGGAGGCTTCGGTGGCGACCCGTTGGTCAAGCGCGACGCCCGCGGCGAGCGCGGCCGGGTAGTCGGCATGGAACCAGGCGACCATGTCCTGCCAAGAAGACCAATAGTGCGTCCACCACGGGGCCAGCGGCGTGCCGAGGTAGCTGACCGCTGGCGTGCGGACGTGCCCGATCGCCACCACCAGCGGATCGGCCGCCGCGCCCGGCTGGATCGCGCCCAGGTTCTTGGCGAACGCGAGGACCGGCCATCGGTCGCCGATCGCCCGGGGCAGGTCCGGATCGCTGGTCCCGGGCAGTGCTCCGCCGTTCGCCGACTTCGCGCGCACGACCGTGTCCTGACCGATCTGCCAGCTCACGCCCGCCGAAGGCGCCGAGACCACCAGTGAACCCCAGCGCGGCTGGTCGTGCCCGTCTTCGGCGAGCGCGGCCGGCGAGGCGGCCTGGACGCTCAGCGACGTGATGCCGCTGGATTCCTGCTGCTGCCACCCGACCGGCGTGCCCGAATCCCATTGCAGCCATTCGGCCGACGTGTCGAAATGCAGCGAGACAGCGTGCGCCCGGCCGTCGGAACTGGTTGCGGCGACAGCGACATAGCCGAAGGGCACGCACTGCCGCTGAAGATTGCCGGGGTCGACCGGCGAGAAGAAGGTGACGGTGAGGGTCACGCCGCCGCCGGAGAGTTCGTAGATCGTGCGGGTCGCGGTCACCTGCAAGGATTTCTGCGACATCGGGGTCAGGCTCGGCCCGGACGGCAGCTGCGGCGCACCGGCGAACACGTACGCGGTGCCGTCGATCCGCGCGATCCCGCACAACGCGGTGATGTGGCCGGTCCAGAACGTCGACCAGGTGCCGGGCAGATTGTCCGCGGCCTGCCAGGTCGAGAGATACGGCGAGCGCACGACGAGCGGGGTCGCGGGCGGGCGCAACGGGCTCAGCGTGCCCGCCGGAGCCGCTGCGGCGGTGGACTGGACCAGTTCCGGGGCGCACCAGAGCGCGACCGCCGCGGCCGCGCCGGCGCCCGTCCAGCGCAGGGCGTCGCGGCGGCTGAGTTCGCGGGGAGGTTCGGAGGAGGCCATCGACAGCTTCTTTCGGTCAGATGCCGGACGCGGGAAAGAAGAAACCGAGCGAACTCAGTGTGGCACCGCGATACAACGTTGTAAATCTGCCGAAAGCACTGACAAGCGCTGTCCGTTTCCAGACAGCGCTTGTCAGTCCCGCTTGCCGATCCCGCTTACCGCCCGGCGGCGTACCCCTGCGCCCCGCGCGAGTTCGCGGCGGCCGACAGGACCCCGGTTTCGGGATCCTTGGCCACCGCGCACAACCGCCCTTCCGACCAGGGGTCGCCGACCGTCACGTCGTGGCCCCGGTTTTCCAGCGCGGCGATGACGTCCGCGCCGATCCGCGCTTCGACCGTCACGCTGCCCGCCGCCATGCCGCGCGGGTAGAACGAACTCGGGAAGCTGTCGGTGTGCCAGTTCGGCGCGTCGATGGCGCCCTGCAGGTCGAGCCCGCCGCGGACCTTTTCGCGCAGCGCCGTGCCGAGGAAGAAGTGGAAGTTCCACTGGTCCTGCTGGTCGCCGCCGGGCGTGCCGAACGCCAGCACCGGCACGCCGTCGCGAAGCGCGAGCGTAGGCGAAAGCGTGGTGCGCGGGCGCTTTCCCGGAGCGAGCGAGTTGGGCAAGCCCGGGTCGAGCCACGCCATCTGCAACCGGGTGCCCAGCGGGAAACCCAGCTCCGGCACCACGGGATTGGACTGCAGCCAGCCGCCGCTCGGCGTCGCGGCGATCATGTTGCCCCAGCGGTCGACGACATCGAGGTGGCAGGTGTCGCCCCGGGTCAGTCCGTCCTTCGCGACGGTCGGCTCCCCCGCCCCGATCGCCGACGCGGTGACCCCGCCGTCCGCGACGTACTCCGCGTGGCGGCTCAGCTTCGGCGTACGCCCGTCCGGACTGCCCGGTCGCAGGTCGAAAGACGCGCGATCGCCGATCAGCTTGCGCCGGATTTCGTTGTACTCCGGGGAAAGCAGCGCTTCGATCGACACTTCCGCACTGTCGCCGTACCAGGCTTCGCGGTCGGCCATCGCGAGCTTCGTGCCTTCGATGAGCCGGTGGTAGTACTCGGGCGTCGCGTACTCCAGCTCGTCCGGCAGGAGCGCGAGCTGCTGCAGGAAGGTCGGACCCTGGCTCCACAGCCCGGGTTTCGCGACGGTCCAGCCGTTCCAGGTGTAGGCGACCGGATCCTCGTAGGCCGGCCGGAACGCGGCGATGTCCTCAGCGGTGAGCGTGCCCGCGTGCCGTTCGCCGGAGGAGTCCATCGCCGGTTTCGCGGCGAAGTCGGCGAGTGCTTCGGCGACGAACCCTTCGCGCCACGCCTTTCGCGCCGCCTCGATCTGCGCTTCCCGATCGCTCCCGGCCGCCTCCGCTTCCGCGAGCAACCGCAGCCAGGTCTGTGCGAGCGCGGGATTCTTCAGCAGCCCACCGGGTTTCGGCGCGACGCCGCCAGGCAAGTACAGCTCGGCCGAGGTGGTCCATTCGTTTTCGAACAGCTCGCGGACGGTCTCCACCGTCGCGCCGACCCGTTCCACCGCCGGATGGCCGTCCGACGCGTAGTGAATGGCGTACTTGAGGACCTCGCGCAGCGATTTCGTGCCGTGGTCGTGCAGCAGGAGCAGCCACGCCTCGACCGCGCCGGGCACCGCGGCGGCGAGCGGGCCGGTGCCGGGGACGAGATCCAGGCCGAGCGAGGTGTAGTGCTCGATCGTCGCCCCGGCCGGCGCGGGACCCTGCCCGCACAGCACCTTCGGCGCTCCGCCCGCCGGGGCGAGAATTATCGGCACCTCGCCGCCGGGGCCGTTGAGGTGCGGTTCGACGACGTGCAGCACGAACGCGCCCGCGACCGCGGCGTCGTAGGCGTTGCCGCCGTCTTCGAGGACAGCCATCGCGGCCGCTGAGGCCAGCCAGTGGGTGGACGACACCATGCCGAAGGTGCCCTGCAAGGTCGGGCGCGTCTGGACCATGCCCCCTATCGTCGCGCGCGGGCTGGTCGTACGTCAAAGACATCTGAGACACTAATCCGATAGCGTATCGCTATGGAACGCCGCCAGCTGGAGTACTTCGTCGCGATCGCCGAGCACGGCGGGTTCACGCACGCGGCGCGGGCGTTGCGGGTGGCGCAGCCGTCGCTGTCGCGGGCGATCGCGAAGCTGGAGCAGGACCTGGGCGTCGAACTGTTCCACCGGGTCGGGCGCAACGCGGTGCTGTCGAACGCCGGCGAACTGCTCGCCGGACGCGCCCGGCTGGTGCTGCGCGACCTCGACGCCCTGCGCGCCGCCGCACGACTGGCGGGCGACGGACCGGCCGGGCGGATCGACGTCGCGGCCACGTCGTCGTCCGCGCTGGAGCCGGTGATCAGCATCATCGCCGAGATGCGCACGCGTTACCCGGGCGTTTTGGTGAGCACTTCGGCGGCGTTGTCGGCGGCCGAGGTGGTCGCGAAGGTGGTGCAGGGCCGATGCGAAGCCGGGGTGTGCGGGAGCGCGGAACGCCCGGTCGGGCCGGGGCTGGTCGCGCACCACCTGCGGGACGAAGAACTCCTGCTGGTCGCTCCGCCGGGCACTGCGCTCGGTTCGGGCGGGGTGGTGGAACGGTCCGAACTCAGCGGCATGCAGTTCGTCGTCACCACCTCGGCGACAGCGGTCCGCGGGTTCTTCGACCGGCTCGCCGCGAGCGTGCCGGACCTGTCGATCGCGGCCGAGGTCGGCGACCGGAGCGTCGTGCTGCCGATGGTGCTGCGCGGCATCGGCGCGAGCCTGATGCCGGACGGCTGGGCGGAGCTTGCCCGTCGCGCCGGTGCCGAGGTGTTGCGGTTTTCGCCGCCGGAGAAGCTCCCGCAA
This sequence comes from Amycolatopsis sp. NPDC054798, assembly GCF_053611505.1. Lineage (NCBI taxonomy): Bacteria > Bacillati > Actinomycetota > Actinomycetes > Pseudonocardiales > Pseudonocardiaceae > Amycolatopsis > Amycolatopsis sp. NPDC054798. The sequence continues at coordinate 5,446 of NZ_JBSHAM010000040.1, forward strand.
TGGCTGATATATCGGTCCGGGCCGACTACCGCGGCAACTCAGGCGTTCTTGGACATCACCCTCGCCGCCGGGGGAACCGACAGCATCGGCGCGTAATGGCCGTCCGGATACGGCTCCCCCACCGCGCGGCCGTCCGCTTCGATCCACGCGTGCGCGGCGAACGGGCTCGTCCGCACGCCCGTGCACCACGTCGGCCACGAACCCCTGAGCCGGCACAGAAGCGCCGCGGCGATGGAACGCTGGAGACAGCCTTGCCCGGCACACCGAAGGCTGACCGAGACGACGTTTGTCCGGGCTGTCAACGCTTCCTGGGCGGTGGCCGGTCGCGCACCGCGACGGGCGAATTCCAGGACCCGGCGCAGCCGGGCCGGGCGCAGCCGGGCAAGCGGGCGGGCCAGCGCCACCGCGAGCAGCGGCAGCGGACGGCGGTGCAATGGCAAGCGAACCCGCGTGGCGAGCGCGACCGGGGCGGTCACGCGGTCACCAGCCCGGCGGATCGCAGCTGTTCGAGCACCGCGGCCACGTCCTTCCGGGTCACCGCCTCGTCGACCCCGTGCAGCGTGGCCAGTTCGGACGCGATGCCCTCCGGTTCGCTGCCGTCGAGAAGGCCCTGCAGCACCGTGCTCCCGGTCGGGTTGAGCTGCCAGTACCGTCCGGACGTCAGGTGCAGCAGGACGGTGCCGTCCGGGGTTTCGGCGGCGGTCACGTCGGGGTGCAAGCGCATCGAGCCTCCTCAAGGCCGGATGGGACTGGACAGGGCCGGACGGCCGGCGGCGCGAAGCCACATCTCGCATCCGATGAGCGGTTCCAGAGCGGCCACCACGCGGTAGTCGCGCTGCGGGGCGAGCACGGCGGCCCGCAGCCGGTCCGGGTCGAGCAGCCCGCGCGCGGCCAGCGCGGAATCCTCGAACAGGCGCAGGATCGCGGCCTGGTTGCGGCGCAGGCCCTCCCGGATGTCCGCGCCGAACTCGCCTTTCGTCGCCCGGCCGAGCACGACGTCCGGCACGATCCCCCGCATCGCCTCGGCCAGCAGCGGTTTGTAGCGGCCCGGGTCCGCGTGCTCGTGCCGCCGGACGCGCAGGACGGCTTCCACCACCCGGTCGTCGAAGAACGGCAGCCGCAGCCGGACCCCGGCCTCCGCGAACAGCCCGGCCGTCAAGCGGTACTGCGCGGCGGCGGACCGCAGGACGAGCATCGCCTGGTGCTCCCCCGGATCGCGACCGAGCGGCCGGGCTTCGTCCGCGGTGCGGCGCAAGGCTTTCCGGGCCAGATCGAGGCCGTCGCCGGTGATCCACGGCTGGGCCCGCAGCGGCGCGACGCCCCAGCCGAGCACCGGCCGTCGCGCCGGACTGACCGGATCGGCGAGCTGCGCGGCCTGCTGCCGCCACCAGCCGCCGACGGTGCCCGGCCGGAGAAGCCCCGCCATCGTCCCGAAAAACGGCCAGCGTCGCAGCGCTGCGTGCGCTCGCACCTGGCGCACCGCGGCAAGTGGTCGGCGGCGCAGCAATTGGTGCAGATACCCGGGAAGCGGGCTGAACAACTCGTCCCCGCCGTGCCCGGCGAAATGCACCTCGGATCCGCGCGCGGCCACGATTTCGGCGCTGTACCGGATCCTCGCCGCGGACCGGGTGAACGCGTAGGGTTCGTCGGCGTCGACCGGCCGGTTCGGTTCGGCGAAGACGGCGGGCAAGTCGTGCTGCGGGACGATTACGTGCTCCGCCCGGTCCAAAGCGGCGATGGACCGGGCGGAGAACTCCGCGTCGTCGTTGCCCGCCTCCGCCTCGGCCCAGCGAAAGGTCAGCAACTCCGGATTCTCCCGGGCGGCAAGGAAACACAGCGAGGTCGAATCCATGCCGCCGGAGAGGTCGGCGGACACCCGCCCCGGCTGGACCGCCTCGGCAAGCGCAGCCCGCACTCCCTCGGCGCCCCGAGCCAGCGACTCGCGAGCAACCGGCGGCCGCCACCACGGCTTCTCTTGCGCACGGCTGTCCGTCCACACCAGACAGTCGCCCGGGGCAACCGCGTACACCTTGGTGTACAACGGCCGTTCGTTCAACGGCGGCGGTAGATGCAGTCCGCACGCCAGCCGCGCGGCCAGCGTTTCGTCGTCCACTGAGGACTCGACCAGCCCGGCGAGCAGATCGGCCCGGTCGGCGGCGACCGGCACCCCGCCGACCCGGCAGTGGAACACCCGCCGCAATCCGGTCGCGGTGCCGTGGATCCGCACCGCACCGTCCACAGTGGCCACCAGATGGAACGAACCGGTCAGCGCGGCGGCGACCCGGCCGACGTCGGCCAGCGAGGACACCCCGGCCGCGAGTTCGCCGAGCCGGGCGGCGGTGACCGGGGAATCCCCGATCACCGCCAGCCGCACCGGCCCGGCCGTCCCCACCGCCACCGCGGCGCGGCTCCCTCGGCCGACGAGCCACGGCCGCCCGGACGCGTGGGCGTGCACCTGGGCGTCCGCCCACGGCCGCCGGATCCCCGCCGCTGCGGGAAGATCGGGCAGCACCAGGAATCCCGGCCCGCTCATCGGCTTCAGTCCCGGCTCAGGAGGAGAAGAAGCCCATCATGTCCGACAGATAGCCCCCGAAGCCGAGGGTGTCCTCGCTGAACTCGCCGATCTCGGCCAGCGCGGGCGGCGTGTATTCGGGCAGTTCGCGAACCTGCTTGTCCTGAACGTCCATCATGCCTCCGATGTTCGGCTCCGGCGGCCGCTGCGACCGCCGTCCCCCGACACTGGCACGCACCGCCCGGGCGCGGCAGGCGAGAGTTCCCGTGCGTACCAACAGCTTTACCTGGCAGTACCGGGCCTGCCCCGACCGCTGGCCCGAATGGACTAGACCACTGTCATCCGATGCCGAGCCCGCGCCTGCCGCTCTCGTTCAGCTGCCCGGGGGCGAAGCGGTCCGGCCACGAGCGTTCGTAATGCTCGGGCGGGAAGTCCGCGGGACTGGAACCGGACTCGAACGCCTCCCGCACCGATCCGGCGTACGCCGCGTTCCGCGCGCACCACGGCGCGGCCGGGATGTACATGACATTGCCCCACCCCCGCTGGTTTTCCACCGGCGCGACGCTGTGGATCAGATCGCAGTGCCACCAGACCGAATCGCCGGCGCGGACGTCCGGAATGCCGCTGGAAGCCCGAAGCAGCAGGGAATGCCATTTCTCGCTGGCCGGGAACACCTGATTCACCGTGACGCCGCACATGTCGTTCTCGGGCACGTCGGCCAGCAACGGCCGCAGCATCAAATAGCCCATCGCCTCCGGAATCGGCACCGTGTGCAGCACGCCCTGGTCGTGATCCATGTCCGACAGCGCGGTCCAGCCTTGGAAAGTGCGGAATACCGAACACATCGTCGAACCCTCGAACTGCGGCCCGGCGGTGCGATGCGCGGCGTCCCAAGGGTCGTAGGACTCGACGGTGCCGTCGAACAGGTGCCGGAACGCGCGCTGATACGCCTCGGTCATCCAGAGATCCAGCGTGCCCGGGTCGAGATGGGTGCCTAGGCCACCGGAATCCGCGCCCGGCGGACGGCGGCGGATGCGGTCCGGGTACAGCGAATCCCGGCTCGGGTCGAACCATCGGACGCCGTCGGATTCGGACTTCCACTGCGCGTTGAGGAACTTCTGCACGCGCGCCGTCCGGTCGCTTTGCCGTGCCTCCATTTGCGCCGCCGACCAGTAGATCGGGTAGATCTCCGGCCGCGAACCGACGGTGCCGAAGAAGTCGTCGCCGGGTCCGCGATAGTGCTCGAAGAACCGGTTGCCCTCGACGTAATCGACGATCCCCGCGTCCCAGGCAAGCGCCTGCTCGCGCGGGAAATGACCGCGCACCACCAGACAGCCGCGCCGCTTCAGCCGGGCGAGATCTTCCGCGGAAACCCTGCCCGCCTCGATGTCGGCGTAGTCCAGCACCGGCCAGATCTCCTCGCCGCGCGCTTTCGCCGCCTCGATCTCCTCGACCGCGGCGGCGACGCGAGCCTCGACGACCGCGAACACCTCTTCCACCGTGCGCCCGGACGCCTCGATCCGCGCCCGCAGCGCGGCTTTGATCTCGCGAATCGCGGCCGGGAGGTCGTCGGGCGTCGTCTCCCAGTGCGGCAACGGGGGCAGCTGCACAGCGCTCACTCCATTCAGGAAGGGCTCCTTACTGAACCGACGGTAAGGCGCCCGCACGGATTCAGGCAACACTCCTGACTAAATCGGCTACACTCGCGCCGGTGACCCCGGCCAAGCCCTCCCTCGACCTGCTCCGGTCGCTGACCGACGAGCACGTGCTGCGGGCGCTGCTGGCGGAGCGGCAGCTCACGCGTGCGCAAATCGCCGCCCGCACCGGCATTTCCAAGCCCGCGGTCGGCGACAGCGTCGCCCGGCTCGCCGAAGCCGGACTGCTGCGCGACACCGGGGAACGCACCACCGGCCGCGGCCGCGTCGGCACCTACTACGCGCTGGCCGACGACCTCGGCACGGCACTGGTGGTGAGCATCGCCCACGACGGCGCGGTCACCGAAGCCGTGGACGTTTTCGGCGAGGTGCTGGCCCAGCACGTCGAAGACCTCGGCCGCCCGGTGCGTCCGCGGAAGGTCGCTCAAGCTCTGCGCAAAGCCGCCGAACAGGTCGCCGCCGACGCGGGACCGCTGCGGCTCGCCGTCGTCAGCGCCGCCGATCCGGTCGACCGCGCCACCGGGAAACTGGTCCACCTTCCCGATTCCCCTTTCCTGCTCGGGGAACTCTCGCCCGCCGACGTCCTCGCGCCGCTCGTCGCCGGACCGGTCCTCGTGGACAACGACGTGAACTGGGCCGCCCGCACCGAACAGGCCGCCGACGATTTCGCCTACCTCTACCTCGGCGAAGGACTCGGCTGCGCGGTAGTCGCCGACGGCTCGGTGCGGCGCGGGCACACCGGTTTCGCCGGGGAAATCGCGCACGTCCTCACGCGCGGCGCCGACGGCCGGGCGGTCGCTTTCATCGACGTCTTCGCCGATCTCGGTGTCCGCCAACCGGATTCGACCACGATCGACGTCGCCGCCCTGCGGACCGCGATCAAATCCGGCGACGTCCTCGACACTCTGGCCGAGGCGATCTGCGGCGTCCTGCTGGCGCTGGTGACCGTCTCCGATCCGGAACTCATCGTGCTGGGCGGTCCCTGGGGCGCCGAACCCGCCGTGCTGGACGCGGTATCGGACCGTTTCGCGCGGCTGCCGCGCAACGTCCCCCTGCGCGCCCCGCACGCCACGGACTCTCCCGCGCTGACCGGTGCGCGCGACGAGGCCGTGCGCGCCCTCCGGAGCGCCGTCCTGACCGTCAGCCCTTGATCGTCTTCTTGATCCAGTCCAGCTGACCGAAGACGTCGCCGTCGGCCGCGAGGCTGCTGCGGTCGGATTTGCTGGTGACGCCCACCAGAGTGTCCCGATCGGTGGTCGACATGACCGGACCGCCGGAGTCGCCGCCCGCTGTGACCCCGGTCGTGGTCAGCGCACAGAAGTCGGTGCCGCCCGAGACCGTCATGCCCTCGCAGCGCCGGTCGTCGGGGTCGAGGACCTTCGCGTCCACCTGCTTGAGCACGTCGGATTGACAGCTGTTCTCGTCGCCCGTGCAGGTCGCGCCCCAGCCGAGCTGGCGAACCTTCTCGCCCGGACGCACCGGCCCCGCGGCCGGCAGCTTCGCCGGGGTGATGTTCATCGGGGCGACCTTGATCAGCATGAGGTCGGCCAGGGTGTGGTTGTCGCGGCTGCCCGGCACCGGCCGGACGACAGTGCCGAGCCGCTGGTCGAGATTGCCGACGCGGAACTCGATCCGGGAGTCCGCGATGGGCTCGGCGGCTTCGGTGAAGCAGTGGTCGGCGCTGATGATCCACTCGCGGCTGATCGCCGTGCCGGTGCATTCGGGTTTGCCGTCGACCAGCATCCGCACCGCCCAGGGACCGTAGGAGCTGACCGAACCGCCGATCACCGCCGAGGCCGGGGCCGCCACGGCGACGGCGGCCAGCGCGGCGACTGGGGTCAGGACGGCCAGCCTGCAGCGTGAGCGGAGCGTCATTTCGATCCCTTCGGCAGCTGGAGTTACACCATCAAGACGCGTCGGCTGGCGAGCGGTTGCTCGGTGGCTGGGTGGTGCTGATGCGGGGAAATCTTTTGCGACAGTCGGGCGGGTTCTCCTACGGTGGTCATCCATCCGGCACTCGGCTGCGAAGGTGACCTGCCCATGACGTCCGCCGACGAGGATTTCCGCAAGTTCGACGAGTTCGCCCGGGCAGTCGGCCCCGGGCCCGACAAGGACTTGAGCTTTCTCGACGAGTTCCCCGCTGTCGCAGACCTGATTTCGCGGGGTTTGCGCACTTCCCTCGCCAATTCCGACTCGGTCCGGTTCCAGGACTATCTTCTCCTGGCAGGCCGGCGGCCCGCGGCACAGTACGCGCCGATCTTCGCCGAAGCCCTGGACCTGCGGGACGGGGCCTACGCTCCCGGCGACCTCCTGGAATATTCGCGCGACATCAAGGTCCCCTCGTCGGTGCCCGCCGTCGAACGCGCGCTGCACTGGCGGCCGGACTGGGACGAGTTCCACGATCTGGGCTTCAAAGCGCTCGACGCGTTGCTGGCCGTCGACACCGACGAGGCTTGGCGCGTCATCGAGTCGGTGCGGAACGACGACCGGGAACGCGTCCGCGAGATCGCGCGCCGGGTGCTGGCCGAACGAGAGCGGCGGGGCGACCTCGCCGCCCCGCCGCATCGACTTCCGGAAAACCGCTGAACGTCAGGACTTGTCCGCCGCCTGCGCCACGAAGATCCCCGTCTCCAGGAACGCCCGCCACTCAGCCGGGGACTGGCTGTCCATCGCCCGGCGAGCCGCCGCCTGAACCTGGCTGCCCGGCGTCGAGCGCGTCCAGATCTCCCGGACCAGCGGACCCTCCTCCAGGAACCTCGCATACCCGGCGTCGACGCCGACGACCGCGGCCGCCCGCGCCTTCATGTCGTTCACCTTGTCCTTCGCCGCGGCCTCGAAAATGCCGGTGTCGATGAACGCGCGCCGTTGCTCCGGCGTCTCGCAGGAGTACGCAGCCATCCACACCTCGGAACCGTAAGGGGCCTGACGCGCGTAGATGTGCCAGACGAACTGCTCGTCCGTCAGCTGCGCGGCCAACCCCGCGTCCATGCCCACGGCGGCTGCCGCCTTCACCCGGGCATCGCGGAGTTTCTTCTCCGCGGCTTCCTTTTCCGCCGCCTCCTTCGCGGCGTCCACATCGCGCTGATGCTCGGCAAAGATGCCGTGCACGATGAATTCCTTCTTTTCCGCCAGAGTCCCCTTGACCGCGGCAGCCGCGGCGGCCCTCACGAAAGAACCTCTGGCGGCGTGCTCCCACAACACGAAGACGAAATTCGGATCCTCCTGGCTCAGCAGAAGCCGAGTCAGCTCGAAACCGAGCAGCGCGGCAGCGGGCTGCCGTTCCGTGCGCCGGACCTGATACAGCGCCTCCCGATCCAAATCCTTTTGGTGTGCCTCGTAAATCCAGGCAGTCAGGAAAAGCGACGGCGACCCGTGCTTGCAGGCGTAGTCCGCCTCCCACCGGACTTCCTCCGCGACGTCGCCCTGCCGTTGCGCGGCCAGATAGATCTCGTGCACGAAGTCGCATTCGCTGAGCCGCAGCAGTTCCGGCGTGATCGCGAGCCCGACGACCGCGGCCGCGTTCGTGCGCACCTCCTCCGGAGTCTGCGCGACAACAGCAGCCGGAGCCGCGGTCGCCACCGCCGGAGCGACGACCCCGGTCGCCGCGGTCGTCGCGGCGAGGACGACCGCAGCCGCCAGTCTTCGCACTCTGGAATTCGACATAAGCGTCATAGTGGGTGAATATCCGCCGCACGACGAACGTTACCGATCATGGACCGGCGTCCCGGTGGTTGACATGTCGGAAACTTCCGACGTAACGTAGCGTCATGCCCGACGACGTCTTCCTCGCTCTCGCCAGTCCCGTCCGGCGGCGCCTGCTGGAGATCCTGGCGGACGGCCCGCGCACCGCGGGCGACCTCGCGGCGCGGTTCGAGCTGAGCCGCCCGGCGGTGGCCGAGCACCTCAAGGTGCTGCGGGACGCCGCGCTGGTCCGGGACGAACCTGTTGGGCGACAACGCTTCTACCACCTGGAAAGCGACCCGCTGGAGCAGGTCGGCGAGTGGCTGCACCCGTTCGAGCGGTTCTGGCGCGGCCGCTTGCGCAGCATGGCCGACCTGCTGGAAAACGAGGAGGAAAACCCGTGACCTACGCCCGGACCGGCAGTATCTCGGTCGACCAGTTCATCGCCGCCGCACCGGAGAAAGTCTGGCGCGCGCTCACCGATCCCGAACTGCACGCGAAGTGGTGGGCTCCCGGCGACATCGGCCCGGACGTCGGCCACGAGTTCCGCCTGGAAATGCCCGGCTTCGGCTCGATCCCTTGCCGCGTCGTGGAATCCGAGCCGCCGTCGAAGTTCGTCTACACCTTCAACGGCGACTGGACCCTCACCTGGACGCTCGTCGCCGAAGGCCAGGGCACCCGGCTGCTGCTGAACCACTCCGGCTTCGACCTGGACGACAAGCGCCAGGCCGACGCGTGCGAGCGGATGGGTCCCGGCTGGCGCGACGGCGTGCTGCCGCGGCTGGCGAAGCTCGACCTCGGCTGAACTCCTCAGGCTGGACGGCGGGCGTAGACCACCGCTTGCGGCACCTCGCCGTCCAGTTCCTCCACCCACTCCGCCTCGACGCTGAACCCCGCCTCGCGCAACCACTCCGACACCCGCGCGGGACGGCGGCGATAGACGTGCACCCGCATCGGATGCCCGCCGTAACCCCGCGTCTTCCACCGGGCCTCGTCACCGACGTGGAATCCGATCGCGACCGGCGCGCCGGGCCGCAGCACGCGGTGGAACTCCGCCAGCGCGGCGGGCACTTCCGCGTCCGGAACGTGGATCAGCGACCACCACGACAGCAGCCCGGCGACCGAAGCGCCGGGCAGCGGGAGCGCGGTCATCGAAGCGGCCGCGAACCGCAGGCCCGGGTGGTCCCGGCGGGCCGCCTCGACCATCCCCGGCGAAAGGTCGAGGCCGAACGCGTCCAGGCCCAGGCTGTTCAGATGCGCGGTGACGTGCCCGGTGCCGCAGCCGACGTCGGCCACCGGGCCGTTTTCGCGCACCAGCGAGGCGAACAACCCCAAGGTCATGCGCAGCGAAGGGCTTTTCGCGATCGAGTCGCGCAATCGGTCGGCGTAGCTGGCGGCGACGGTGTCGTACGAGGTCCGGGTGTCGCTCAGCCAGGTCTGCACGACGGCCACGCTAGCCCACCGGCGCGCCGAACCACTGCCGAATCGCGGGTTCCAGGCCGTCCGGAGCACCGGCCCACGCCACATACCCGTCCGGCCGGACCAGCATCGCCTCGGCACCCGTCTCGACGCGGTGCACCCGGTCCGCCCACCGCGCCGCGAGATCCCCGAACCGCCCGTCGGGATCGACGAGAACTCCCTTGCCCGCACGCAGTTCCGGGCCGAGGCCGCGCGCGGGAAGCCCGACCAGCGGATGGTCCTCGCTGCCCGGAAGGGCGTAGCGGAATCCCATCCCGGACAGCATGTCGTCCAGCAGGTACTGGACTTCCGGCAGCCGCACCAGCTCCGCGAACAACGACCGGGCCGCGGCCGAATCAGGACCGTCGTCCAGAAGCAGCGACTGCGCTTGGACGTTCCGCAGCACCGCCGCGCCGACCGGATGCCGTTCCGCGTGATAGCTGTCGAGCAGCCCCTCGGGCGCGGTGCCGCGGACCGTCGCGGCGAGCTTCCAGCCGAGGTTCATCGCGTCCTGGATGCCGGTGTTCATGCCTTGCGCGCCAAGGGGAAGGTGCACGTGCGCGGCGTCGCCGGCCAGGAACACGCGGCCGTGCCGGTACTGCGCGGCCTGCCGGGCGGCGTTCGTGATCCGGCGCGCGTAACGGAGTTCGACCAGTTCGACCCGGTCGCCGAAGACCGTTTTCAGTCCCGTGCGGATCTCGTCCTCGGTGACCGGGACGTCCCGGTCCAGCGACCAGCCGGGCCCGCCGAGCGCAAGGCGGCGCAGCGGCCGTCCTTCGCCGTCCACGCCGAGCGGGAACACCTGCGCGCGGTAACCCTCCGGGGTGATTGTGTGCATCGGGACCTCGGCGCTCAGCCGGACGTCGGCGGCCACTGTGGTCGCCGTCCCGGGACGGCCGGGGAACTCCGCGCCCAGCAGCTTCCGGACCGTGCTGCGCCCGCCGTCGGCGGCGACCAGGTACTGGGACCGGAGCACGGTGCCGTCGGCGAACGTCGCGGTGACGCCGTCCGCGTCCTGCTCCAGCCCGGCCAGCTCGTGGCTCCGGCGGATCTGGACGCCTTGCGCGGCAAGGTGTTTCTCCAGGAAGCCTTCGAGCACTACCTGCGGCAGCGACCGCCACGGGAACCTGTGCCGCTCGCGGACCAGCGGCAGCAGCTGTCCCGCGAAATGCGCGGTGGTGACCGGATAGTCTCCGGTGGCCAGCAACGGTTCGAGCAGGCCGCGCTGATCGAGCGCCTCCTGCGTGCGGGACTGCAGCCCGCCGGCCTTCGACAGTTCGCTGGCCCGCGGCAGCCGGTCCGCCAGCACGCAGGACACTCCGGCGAGCCGCAGTTCGTTCGCCATCGTCATCCCGGTCGGACCCGCGCCGACGACGAGCACCTCGGCAGTCATGTTCTCTCCCCTCGGGGTTCGGTGCGTTCGAAACCGACTGTCTGCCCGGCAGCGGCTCGTGAGCCAGAAAACGACACGTTTTCAGCGGATTCCGACACGAGTACGCTCAACCCGGTGGATTCCGACTACGACGACCTCGACCGGCAGCTCGTGCATGCCCTGCAGATCGATCCCCGCGCCCCGTTCAGCGTGATCGCCGAGGCGCTAGGCGTGTCGGATCGCACCGTCGCGCGCCGCTACGCCCGGCTTCGGTCGACCGGCGCGGTCCGGGTCATCGGCGGCGTCAACGAGGCGGCTTTCGGCGCGGTGCAATGGTTCCTGCGGATCCGGTGCGCACCCACCGCGGCGGGCGCGGTCGCCGACGCGCTCGCGCGGCGGCCGGACACCGCCTGGGTGAGCCTGACGTCCGGCGGCACCGAAATCACCTGCACCGTCCGCATCGAAAACGACGCCGACAGCGAAGCGCTGCTGCTGGCCAAACTCCCCCGCACACCCCGCGTCGAAGGCGTGACCGCGCATTCAGTGCTGCACACGTTCTACGGCGGATCAGACAGCCTGGTCGCGAAACCCGGAGTGCTGGACGCCGCCGCCATCACCCGGCTGCGCCCGCCGCCGGTCCCCGTCCGGCCGGGCCCAGCGAATCTCGACGACGGCGATCGCAAGCTCCTCGCCGCGCTGGCCGCCGACGGTCGCGCCGGGTTCGAACGGCTCGCCGCCGAAACCGGCTGGTCCCCCACCACCGTCCGCCGCCGCATGGCGGAACTGCGCGAACGCGACGTACTGTACTTCGACCTCGACCTCGATTGGCGGTTGTACGGCAAGGGAATCCGGACACTGCTGTGGCTTTCGGTCGCTCCGGCCGCACTGGAGGAAACCGGCAACGCGCTCGCCGCGCACCCGGAAGTCGCCTACGCCGCCGCGACCACCGGCCCGACCAACCTGTACGCGACGGTGGTCTGCGGCAGCCAGCATGAGCTGTACCGCTACCTCACCACCAGCGTCGCCGCGCTCCCCGCGGTCACCCACGCGGAAACCGCACCGGTGATCAAAACGGTGAAACAGGCAGCGAACCGGCTGTGACGCAGTACTGACGGGCGCCCATCCCGGTCGGCGGTTGACAGCGCCCGGACGATCCGTCAATGATCTGTTCGGCCTTTCCCGGTGGGAAATTCCCGAACGCGTCCGCGAACTGTCCCCGCTTTTTCGAGGAGACATCGATGTCATCGGTCAGCCGTCGCCGATTCATGCAACTAGCCGCGGCCACCGCCGCCGGCACGGCCTTGCCCGCGAGCATCGCGCGCGCGGCTTCGGTGCCCGCCGCCGTGCGCACCGGCACCCTCGCGGACGTCGAGCACGTTGTCGTGCTGATGCAGGAAAACCGGTCGTTCGACCACTATTTCGGGACGCTCAACGGCGTCCGCGGCTTCGGCGACCCGCGCCCGGTTTCGCTGCCGAACGGCAAGCCGGTGTGGCACCAGGCCGACGCGGGCGGCGCCGAGACGCTGCCGTTCCGGCCCGCCGAGGACAACCTCGGCCTCACCTTCATCGAGGACCTCAACCACGACTGGAACGGCACGCACACCGCGTGGAGCACCGGCCGGTGGGACCAGTGGATCCCGGCGAAAACCCGCACCACGATGGCGTATCTGACGCGCAAGGACATCCCGTTCCACTACGCGCTCGCCGACGCGTTCACCGTCTGCGACGCCTACCACTGCTCGATGCTGTCCTCCACCGACCCGAACCGGTACTACATGTACACCGGCTGGACGGGGAACGACGGTTCCGGCAACGGACCGGTGCTGGGCAATGAAGAATCCGGCTACGGCTGGACCAGTTTCCCGGAAATCCTGGAGAAAGCCGGGGTTTCGTGGAAGATCTACCAGGACATCGGCAACGGTCTCGACAAAGAGCACAAATGGGGCTGGACCGATGACGCCTACATCGGCAACTACGGCGACAACTCGCTGCTTTACCTGACCCAGTACCAGAAATCCGCCCAGGGCAGCCCGCTCTACGACAAAGCGCGCACCGGCACCCACGCCGCCGCGGGCGACGGTTTCTTCGACCATCTCGCCGCGGACGTCAAAGCGGATCGCCTGCCGCAGGTTTCCTGGATCGTGGCCCCGGAGGCGTACTGCGAACATCCGGCGTGGCCCGCCAACTACGGCGCCTGGTATGTCTCCGGCGTACTGGACGCGCTCACCTCGAATCCGGACGTGTGGAGCAAAACCGTCCTGCTCATCACTTACGACGAAAACGACGGTTTCTTCGACCACGTCGTGCCGCCGTACCCGCCGCGCGACGCGAACTGGGGCAAGTCGACCGCGAGCGTGGCCGGGGAATGGTACGAAGGCGGCGCGGCCGCGTCGTACGCCAAAGGAATGCCGTACGGCCTCGGCCCGCGCGTGCCGCTGCTGGCCGTCTCGCCGTGGAGCACCGGCGGCTGGGTCTGTTCGCAGACTTTCGACCACACCTCGCTGATCCAGTTCGTGGAAAAGCGCTTCGGCGTGCACAACCCGAACATCTCGCCGTGGCGGCGCGCGGTGTGCGGAGACCTCACGTCGGCGTTCGACTTCACCGGAGCCAACAGCGGCGTCCCGTCCCTGCCCGGCACCGGGGACTACCAGCCGCCCGCCGACCACAGCACCCCGCCGACCTACCATCCGGTGCCGCCGTCGAACGGCTCGCTGCCCAAACAGGAACCCGGTGCCCGCAAAGCGCGCCCGCTGCCCTACGACCTGGCCGCGGACACCGAGGCCAGGGACGGGCGGATGTATTTCACCTTCACCAACCTCGGCGACGCCGGAGCCGGGTTCCACGTGACGTCCCGGATGCGCGCCGACGGGCCGTGGCCCTACACCGTGGAGGGCCGCAAGTCGGTCACCGACAGCTGGCAGCTGCCCAGCGGCGCGGGCGATTGGTACCAGTACTCGGTTTTCGGCCCGAACGGCTGGCTCCGCGAACAAGCCGGAACGATCGGCGGCCTGGGCCCGGAGGTCACCGCCCGGCACGACGCCGGCTACGTGACAGTGACGTTCACGAACCCGAGCAGCCGCACGGTCACTTTCACCGGCGTCGACGCTTACGCGCCTTCGGAGGCGTACCAGTACACCCTCGCCCCTGGCACTTCACGCGCGGTGCCGAAGTGGGGCGTAGCCAACGGCTGGTACGACATCACGGTGAAAGCGGACCACGACAGCAAATACGTCCGCCGCTTCGCCGGCCACGCGGAGACCGGCCAAGCCTCGACCAGCGACCCGGCTATCGCCACCAGCTGACCGATCCGTGCGGGGAGCCCTGATTCCTTCAGGGTTCCCCGCACGGCTTTCCGGAGCCAGCGGAAGTCCTCGCCACCAGCGATCCCACTATCGCCAGCACCACCGCCAGCCCGCCGAACCCCGCGCCCAGCGTCGCCGCGGACGCGATCGCTCCGACCAGCAACGGCCCGCCCGCGTCTCCCAGCTCCCGGCCGACCTCGGCAGCCCCCATCGTCTGCCCAAGACGTTCCTGCGGCGCGGAACCAGCCAAATGCGCGAACCCGACTGGCGTCGCCACTCCGACCCCGGTTCCGATCGCCACCGCCGCGGCCACCACCCCTGCGACACCGGGCACGAACGCCCCCAGCGCCAGCCCGGCAGCGGTCAGCAGCAGCCCGCCAGCCATCCCCCGCCCGTCGGAAATCCGCCCAGCGTCCCGGAGCCGGCCGGCCCACGGCTGCACGAGCGCGGAACACAATGCCAGCACCGACACCACCGCACCGGTCGCCACCGTCCCCAGCCCGCTCGCCGCACCGGTCACCGGCAGGAATCCGATCCCGACCGCGAGCGCCGCGGTCGTTCCGGCCAGCACCGCGGTCGGCCGCAGGAAACCCGGCTCAGCGAGCCGGCGAGCGAGATCGAAAACCGTCTGCCGCTGGCGCGGCAACGGTTCCGGCGCGGGCACCACCATCGCGGCCCACCCGGCGACAACGAAAGCCAGCACCGCGAGAGTGCCGAACAGCAAGGAAAACCCGCCCAGCATGATCAGCACACCGCCGAGCAACGGGCCGAGCGTGTAGCCGACGCTCTTCCACGCGCCGTAACCGCCGAACGCCCGCCCTTGCCGTTTCGCCGGCGACAACCGCGCGACCAACGCACCGGCCGCGGGCGAGAACGCCGCCGCGGCCGCTCCCTGACCGAACCGCGCCAGCCCGACCGCAGCCGGATTTCCCGCGACGACAAAGGCCGCCGACGCGAGCGCGAACGCCAGCAACCCGCCGAGCAGCACCGGCCGCGGCCCGATCCGGTCGGCCAGCGACCCGAACACCGGCTTGAGCACGACCTCGGCCCCGTCGTAGACCGCGAGCAGCAATCCCAAGGTCAGCAACGAATCGCCGGGTGTGTACGCGCCGAGGCTGGCAGCGATGCTGTGCGCGCCGAAGGCGGTGACGAACCCGGCGGCGTACAGCGGACGCAACTCGGAACCCATGCGAAACCCTCACCTCTGCCGCGGACCGGAGACCCCGCCCATTCACATCTGGTGGAGGGCTTGGAAAACCTGCTCCGTGTAGTCCGCGAGCCGCTCCGCGCACTGCTTCAGCCGCTGCTCGGCCTCCCCCGCCGAAGGCGCGCCGAACACATCCCGCGCCTTCAGCTCCCGGTGCCAGCGCCGCAACCGCTCGAGGCTCTGTTCTTCCTCCTCCAGCTCCGCCATCGTGAACTTGCCGATCCGGATTTCCTTGTCGATCTCGGCGTCGAACTTCCCGCAGTCGGCGAGAAACTCCGTCCACTCCTCTTCCCGCTCGGCGGTGAACAGCTCGACCAGGCGCGAGCCGTCCCGTTCCGCGGCGGCGAGCGTGATGACCTCGCCCTCGCCGCGTTCGGCCAGCTCAGCGACCCGCGCGACCCCGGCGGCGAACCCGGGCACGTCCGGCACCGCCCAGGCGCCCTGCCCGAGCGACAACGCACCGACCCGCCGCAGCTCACGCCACACGGCGACCCGATGCCGCGACGGTCCGGACGGCACCCGCACCACCAGCACCAGCCACTTGCCTTCTGTCACGGCGCTGAACGTATCACGTGTTACATTCACTGAGGTAGCGTCGCCAGGAACGCCCCGACCGTCCGGTCCGTCAAGGCCCGGCGTTCCGCCAGCGGCAGCGAGAGACATTGCAGCGTCACGCCGTCGATCATCGCGAACACCTGCGCCGCCGCTTCCTCGGACAGCCCGGCGTTGACATACCACTGCCGCAGCTCGCGATCGAGGTTCGCGTTTTCCTTCTGCAGCACCGGATCCACGACGGCCGCCGCCGCGTACGCGAGCCAGACGCGGGCCCGCCGGGCGCGCGGTTCGTCCAGCGGCAGCCACAGCTCGACGAAACCGGCGATCGATTTCGGTTGCGCCGCTTCGATTTCCGCCAGGAACTGTTCTCCCGCGTACTCGAAACCGGCGCGCACGAGGTCGTTCTTCGTGCGGTAGTAGTACTGCACCTGGGCCGGGGAAACCCCCGCCGCAGCAGCGACCGTCCGCACGCTCAGCGCGCCGATTCCCTGCTCTGCCAATACGTTCAGCACAGCATCGAGCACATGGACGGCACGCTTCACCTCCGGGACGCCCCAGTGCTCGCCCGCCAGGCGACCGCGATCAGCTCGAGAATCCCGATCACTCCCACCACTACGCCGACCTGCCGCAGCCCGACCACCGGCGTCTCGACGTCGTGGAACACGAAGTACAGCACCGCGCCGACGACCACCATCAGCACGCCGACCGCGACGTGCCCCCATTTGCCGTTCATCCGAACCTCCTATACGAACGTACAATACGACCGTACAGGACTAAGCCGTCTTCCGCGCGGCCAGCCGTTCGACAATCCCGGCCTTGCTCCGCTCCGCCCGCTCCACCTCGAACCCCGCCGCCGCGAGCAACGGCAGCGGCCGGCGGGTCAGATAGTCCCCCAACCGCGGCACGGTCAGCTTCTCCAGCAGCCGCTGGCCGGCGAGCACGAACCGGCGGTGACTGCCGACGTGGTCCAGCAGCAGAAGCTGTCCGCCCGGCCGCAGCACGCGGTGCATCTCCGCGAGCGCGACGCGTTCGTCCGGGACGCCGCACAGGCCCAGCGTGCAGACGACCGTGTCGAACGTGCGGTCCGGGAACGGAAGGGACTGCGCGTCGGCCTCGGCGAGCGTCGCCTGGCGGCCGGTTTCGGCGGCCCTGCGACGGGCGAGGTCCAGCATCGACGGGCTGAGGTCGATCCCGGTCAGCCGCACGTCCGGCGGGTACCACGGCAGGTTCCGGCCGGTCCCGACGGCGACCTCCAGCACCTCCCCCTCGGCCTGCCCGCACACCCACGCGCGGCCGTCGGCGAGCAGCGCCCGCTCGAACCACGCGATGTCGCGGTCGTACCTCGGCGCGGCCTCGTCCCACGTCCGCCGCAGCCAGTCCGGTCCCCGCTCCGCCATCGTCGCGAACTCCTCTCCGCAGAGGTCCTCTCCGGTTACCCTCGCATCCCGTGGGGGGTTTCGACGCCGAACCGCGCTGAGAAAGCGCGGGACGCGAGTGTCACAAACTCCCGGCGGCCGGCGTCCTATGGGCGATCGACCTCAGAACACGAAGGAGCACCCATGACCGCCCCCGGCGAAGCGAGCCCGGACCGCGCCACCGAGATCTTCCTCGCCCACCGGAACCTGCTGTTCACCGTGGCGTACGAGATGCTCGGCTCGGCCGCCGACGCCGAGGACGTGCTGCAGGAAACCTGGCTGAAGTGGGCGGGCGTCGACCTCGGCGAGATCCGCGAGCACCGCGCCTACCTGGTCCGGATCACCACCCGCCAGGCGCTGACCCGGCTGCGCACGCTGGGCAGGCGCAAGGAGTCCTACGTCGGGACCTGGCTGCCCGAGCCGCTGCTCACCGCGCCGGACGTCGCCGAGGACGCCGAACTGGCCGACCACGTCTCGATGGCGATGCTGCTCGTGCTCGAAACGCTGCGGCCGACCGAGCGCGCGGTGTTCGTGCTGCGCGAGGTCTTCGACATGCCTTACGACGAGATCGCCGAAGCAGTCGGCAAAACCCCGGCCGCGGTGCGCCAGATCGGACACCGGGCGCGGTCGCACGTGTCCGCCCGCCGCCCGCGCGGCGACGTCACGCCCGCCGAAACCCGCGGTGCGCTCGACGCGTTCCGCAACGCCGTCGAAACCGGCGATCTGCAGGGACTGCTCGACATGCTCGCCCCGGACGTCGTTCTCCTCGGCGACGGCGGCGGCGTGAAGCAGGCGGTGCTGCGGCCGATCGTCGGCGCGGACAAGGTCGCCCGGCTGCTGGCCGCCAGCCACGCCCAGATCCGGGCGCAATCGCTGCACCCGACCCAGGTCAACGGCCACCCGGCGCTGGTGCTGCGGCTCGGCGGCGAGGTCGACACCGTGCTCACGCTGCGTCTCGACGAGGGCAAGATCACCGGCCTGTACGCGGTGCGGAATCCGGCGAAGCTGTCGCATATGGAGGAGGAAACGGCTCTCCGCCGCTGACGCTGGTGATGCTACGCACAGTAGCTCCGGCGCTGCCGCGCGCCACCCGGCCGGACCATGCCATCCTGGTCCGGCCAGGGGCGGCCCGCCGGGTCGCCGCCGTACCGAGGAGAGGACCGACGTGGGCGTTGTCGGCTGGATCGTGCTGGGCCTGATCGCCGGATTGATCGCGAAGGCCCTCATGCCGGGGAAGGACCCGGGCGGCTGCATCATCACCATCCTGCTCGGGATCGGAGGCGCGTTCGTGGGCGGCTGGATCGGCAAAATGCTGTTCCACACCCAGCTCGGGACGTTCTTCGACCTGCGCACGTGGGGGCTGGCGGTGCTCGGCGCGCTGGTCATCCTGACCGGCTACCGGCTCATCGTGGGCGGCCGCCGCCGCGACTGACCCGCAGGGCGGCCCGCTCGCCGGGCCGCCCTGCTTCGCGGATTCCGGAAGGATTCCGCGCCCTCGGCCGTCGCCCTTCGATCCGGTCGCGGGCTCTCCCCGCCACGGCGCCGAATCGGCCGCGAACCCGGATTCCGGCCGCGTTTCGTGGCAGAATCAGCGCGGAAGTCCCGGCCAGGTCGACGGGCGGAGCGGACGATGGCGCTGCGCGACCACGAACAACATCAGCTGGACGAGATCGAACGCCGCCTCGCCCGCGAGAACCCGCGTCTCGCCCGCCGGTTCGAGAAGTTCCGGCCGATGCCGGCGATCACCTTCGCCGCGGCCGCGCTCGGCGTGCTCAGCGTGTTCCTCACCGGGCTGGTCGCGCTGGTGGTCGGGTTCGGCATGGGCTCCGCCCCGCCGATCGCGGTGGGCGCGGTGCTCACCACGGCGGTCCCGCTCGCGATCATCTGGTTCTACCGCTGCCACTGGCGGTAGCTGCTCAGGCGGGAACCCGCTCTCGCGCGAAACGGCGGTACAGCGCGAATCCCGCGATCGCGGTGACCGTTTCCCAGGCGATCGTCGTGATCACCGACACCGACAGCACGTCGATCCGGTCCGGGGACGACGCCCGGAGCTGCCCCCGCGCGTCGACGCGGACGCGGGTCAGGCCGCGCGCCGCCGGATCGGAACGCAGCGGGATGTCCGCCTCCTCGGTGCCGCCGTCCGGGGCGGTCCACGTGACGCGCCGGGTGTCGGGCATCGCGGCGCCCTCGGTCCCGCGCAGCGCACCGGGAGCCGGCTCGACCGCGGCGACGACGGACCGGCCGGGCGCGCGGTCGATCGCCGCCGCGCCCTGCCGGTGGATCCACAGTCCCAGCCAGACCCCGGCCAGCGCCGAGACCGCGACGGCCGCGGCCAGTGCCGGGAGGAGGAACACGCGCCCGCGCACCGCGGACGCGCGGAAACCACCAGAAGCCATGCCCCGAGAATGCCGCGAAAACCGGGAAAGCGGCAGGGTTCGCGGACAAATGTGCCCAAGTCGCAGGAAAAGGCGCCCGCCGCGGGCAAGCGGTACCGAACAGCTGCCCGATTTCACCCGTTATTTTCACTCATTCGTGGGTAACGCCACACAGAGGCAACCCGGACGCCCCGTCCCGCTCGAGAACGTCTCCAGCAGGTTAGCCGCCGCGAGCCGCACTCCATTTCGGACCGGCCGGACCTGGGCCGCACCCCGCGCCGCACCGCGTCGTTTATTGTCGCCGTCTTCCGCCAGTACGTGGAATTCTCCCGGAACGCACTATTATTTCGGATCACCCGCCGGACGCGCTCAGCAACGCCTGCCCGGTGGCCGTCACCGCGTGCCGGACGGTGTTCCCGTCCTGCTGGGTCTCCACCAGCCCAGCCCGGCGCAGGACCCCCGCGTGCTTGCTCGCCGCGCCCGGGGTCACGCCGATCTCCCCGGCCAGTTCGGCGGTGGACAGCGGGACCGCCAGCGCGTGCAGCGCGCGGGCCCTGGTCTCGCCGAGCAGATCCGGCAGCGGGTCCCCGGCGGCCTCGCCCGCGAGAAGCGCGCGCTCCGCGAGCCGGCCCCAGACCACGGGCAGCTCTGGTCCGGCCGCCGGATCCGGTTCCTCCACCCGGAAATAGGCCGGGATCACGAGCAGACCGCCGAAGCAGACACCGCGGTCCGCGGGAGGTTCGCCGGAGAACTCCGCGCCCGCCCAGCGGATCGGCGCGGCGTCGTCGCGTTCGGTGCGGGCAGCCGGCACGAACGAAGCCTGGTGCGCCGTGCCGTAGGACGTGAGCGCCGATCCGAGCCGGGCGCGCGCCCCGTCGGCCAGCTCGCCGACCCACGACGGCGCGGCCCCGTGCACGAAGAACGTCTGAAGGTCCGGGCGCAGCCGGGTTTTCGGGACGTGCACGACACCGTCCCCGGCGACCGGGCCGATCTCCCGCCGCCGGTCCGCCTGTCTCAGCACCCCCGCGTGCCGGACCGTCGACGCGCCGCGGCCGGACTGCCCGCCCGGCGGCAGCGCCTTCGCGGCCCGGTTGCGGAACTCCAGCGCAGCGACCGGACGGGGTTGCGCGAGCAACCCCTCCCGGCGAAGCTGCTTGCGGGCACGCGCGGACCAGACCCTCGGCCCGCCCGCCGGACGGCGGCTCTGCAGCGCGGTGAGGCTCAGCACCAGTTCCCAGAGCGGATCGGGACCGGTGCGCCTCCTCGTCCGGCCGAAATCGTCGTCGGTGAAATGAATGCGCAACGCCATGTGCTCCCCCTGCCCCCCGACATGGTTGCGCTTCCAGGGTGCCGCGCCGATCCGCCGCTGTCCAGCCGCATTTCCCGTTCGGGGAAGGAACCCACCGAATGCCAGCGAATCTCGCTGAATCAGGTGTCCCCTCGACTGGCTGTTAGCAGCCGAAACCGCTAAGGCGAGACAAATCGTCTCGTCTTAGCGGTTCCGCATTCGCCGGACGCGCGCCGTACCCGCCCCGGATGCCGCCGGATCCGGACCGCACGGCGGGCTTCCCCGGATAGCGGCCGCCCGCCGGAGTGCCGATGGACCAGCAGTTCCCGACATTTGCCGCAGCGATTTCCCCCACCCGGCCGACTATTCCCGCCGGGAATGCGAAAACGGGGCCCGGCCCGCGTGGGCCAGACCCCGTTTCCGGTGCTTCAGTGCGCTGCGGGCCTCAGCCGAGCAGGAGGCCGTTGCCGCCGGCGACGGCGTTGTCGAAGCGCTTGCCGATCTCGGCCCAGTTGAAGATGTTCCACAGGGCGTTGACGTAGTCCGGCTTCACGTTCTTGTAGTCCAGGTAGAACGCGTGCTCCCACACGTCGACCAGCAGGATCGGCGTGGTCGGCAGGATCAGGTTGTTGTGGTGGTCGCGCAGCTGCTGGGTGATCAGCGTCTTGCCGATCGGGTCCCACGACAGCGCACCCCACCCGTTGCCCTGGATCGTGGTCGACACCGCGGTGAACTGGGCCTTGAACTTGTCGAACGAGCCGAACGCCTCGTCGATCGCCGCGGCCAGCTCGCCGGTCGGCTTGTCCCCGCCCTCCGGCGACAGGATCTTCCACCACACCACGTGGTTGGCGTGCCCGGCCAGGTTGAACGCCAGCGTCGTCTCCAGGCCCACGATCGAACCGAAATCGCCCGCCTCCCGCGCGGCGGCGAGCTTGTCCAGCGTGTCGTTCGCGCCCTTCACATAGGTCGCGTGGTGCTTGCTGTGGTGCAGCTCGTTGATCTCACCGGAGATGTGCGGCGCGAGAGCACCGTAGTCGTAATCGAGTTCGGGCAGCTCGTACCGGGCCATGGGCCCTCCTTCTGTCTTCGACATCAAGTGTTGCCCCCTCGAACCTAGTAGCACACCCGTGCCCCGGGCGAGCGGGGGCGGCCTCGGCGCCACGGGATGGAACCTGGTTGAGTGAATGTTCAACTTCCAGTACTGGACACCTCCTCGCGGCCACTCAGCGTGACCGTTTCGTCCCGCGCACCTGTTTCCCGGCCGCCCGGTACGGTTGACCCCATGGCGACGTCCCGGCTCGGCAGCGCGCAGCGGATCCTGCTGCTGTTCGCGCTGGCGCTCGGTGTCGCCGTGATGCACCACGTGCCTTCTCCTGGCTCCGGGCATGCCATGACGAGCCAGATGTCCGTCGTCGAAGCACACCACGCCGCCGCTCCCGCCGCGGATTCCGGCATGCCCGCCGGCGAGCACTCGATGCTGCACCTCTGCCTGGCGGTCCTGTATGCGGCCGGCGCCCTCGTCCTCGGCCTGCTGGCCCTTCGCCGCTACACCTCGGTCAAGCTGGTTTTCGACGGCACCCGAGGCTCCCCCATCGCCGACCGTCCGCCCGACAGACGCGGCCGGACCGTCCTGACTTCTCTCTGCGTGTTGCGCACCTGACCGGTGCTGTTGTTCCGGTCGTTTTTCGCAATTTTCCTTTTGAGAGAAGGTTTTTTCGTGCGCAAAATCTTTTTCAGCGGTGCCGTGCTGGCCGCGTCGCTCCTGCTCGGCGCGTGCAGCAGCCCCGATTCCTCCGCTCCTGCACCGGCCGCTCAGTCCGGGCACAACGCCGCCGACGTCACGTTCGCGCAGCAGATGATCCCGCACCACCAGCAGGCGCTGGAGATGGCGAAAATGGTGCCGTCGCGCAGCAGCGACCCGAAGGTCGTCGACCTGGCCGGCCGGATCGGCCGGGCGCAGGACCCGGAAATCCAGCAGATGCAAGGGTGGCTCAAGTCCTGGGGAGCCGAGGCCACGAGCCACTCCATGCCCGGCGGCCACGAAATGTCCGGCGGCCACGAGATGACCGGCATGATGTCCGACGCCGACATGAAAAGCCTGGACGCCGCCAAGGGCGCGGAGTTCGACCGGGCGTGGCTGGGCATGATGATCAAGCACCATCAGGGCGCGGTCGAGATGGCGAAGACGGAACTGGCCCAGGGTGCTGATGCCGGGGCGAAGGCGCTCGCGCAACGGATCATCGACGCGCAGCAGGCGGAGATCGCCGAGATGCGGGGGCTGGTGAAGGGCTGATTCCGAAGTCCGTGAGGGGAACCCTGAGGGACTCTGATTCCCTCAGGGTTCCCC
>NZ_JBSHAM010000040.1:28622-40562 GCF_053611505.1 Amycolatopsis sp. NPDC054798
GGGGGGGGGGGCCGGGGGAGATCCCCACGGCGTGCTGGGCACCCCGGCCGCACTCTGCTCCCCCCGGGGCCCCCCCCCCGCACCACCGCCGGCCGCGGCCGACCGCAGCGCCGCACGGGCCGCCCCGCCGGGGGCTTCCCGGGGCACCACCAGGAGGCTCACCCGGCGAGAGTCGGTCCCGAACACCATGACCGTGTCCGGATCTGTCGCCCGGAACCCTTCCAGCCGCACAATCCGGTCGCCGAGGCGCACTTTGCGCGCGGTCGTGCCCCAGGTGTCCAGGTGATACGACACGCGGGCCACCGGGCCCACCCACGCTTCGAGCGCGGCGGCCAGTGCGGGCAGTTCCGCGGCCAGATCCGCCGAACGCGGCCACCAGCCGCCGTCGACGTGCCCGCGTTCGGAGCCGGCGCGCTTCATCGTCAGCCGTGCCCCGGTTTCCCGGCTCCGGGCCGCCGTCATCGGGAACCGCCCCCGGCCGGTGCTGTCCGGAGCGGGGAACCGACCTGGTGCAAGTGCCGGAGGACGTCCGCGTAGGTGCGCAGCAGCCCGCCCTGGCTGTAGCTGATCCCGCGGGCGAGGCAGAAGTCCCGCACCAGCGGCTGCGCCCGGCCCAGGGTCGCCATCGGGATGTTCGGGAAGAGGTGGTGCTCGATCTGGTAGTTCAGCCCGCCCAGCGCGTACGTCATCCACCGGCCGCCGCTGACGTTGTGCGACGTCAGCACCTGGCGGCGGAGGAAGTCCAGCCGGTGCCCGGGTTCCAGATGCGGCATAGCCTTGTGGTTCGGCGCGAACGAGCATCCCATGTAGACACCCCAGGCCGCGTGGTGCACCACGATGAACACGACCGCGATCCCCGGCGGCAGCAGCAGGAACACCGCCGCGAGATAGGCGGCCAGATGAACGGTCAGCAGCACCCCGTCGAGCCTGCGCGCCTTGATCCCGCCGTGCCACACCGCCTTGATCCCCGACCAGTGCAGGTCGAGACCTTCCAGCAGCAGCAAGGGAAAGAACAGGAACGCCTGGTATTTCGCCATCCAGCGCAGGAAACCCGCCTTCGCGCGGCCCTGCTGGTCGCTGAACGCCAACGCGGGAATGTCGATGTCCGGATCGGAGTCCTCGAGATTAGGATTCGCGTGATGGCGGTTGTGCTTGCCCACCCACCAGCCGTAGCTCAGCCCGACCAGCCCGGCCAGGCCCGTGCCGACCGCGTCGTTCGCCCGGCGCCCCCGGAAGATCTGCTTGTGCCCGGCATCGTGGCCGAGGAACGAGAGCTGGGTGTAAGCCACCGCCAGCAGCAGTGCGGTGCCCAGCTGCCACCAGCTGTCCGGGGCGAGCGCGAGCAGCACCCACGCCCCGCCGAACGCCAGCAACGCCGCGCCGCCGCGGATCAGGTAGTGCACCGGACGGCGGCGGAACAGCCCCGCCGCCCTCACCAGAGCCGACAGTTCGGCGTAATCGCTTCCGTGCGGAGGGCCCGGCCCTCGCGGGGCCGCCGGTTTCATTTCGTCCATTGTGGAACTCCAAGTCAGGTGCGGGCGGCGCGAGGCCGCCGCTCAATGCTGTGAAAAAGGCTGACCCGCCGGGACGGCGTCCCGGCTCGCCGCGGCAGCGGAAAAGCGGCCGCTCGGGGGTCGGACCTCGCGGAGCGCGGAAGGCCCTCAAGCGCACAAACCTGGCGAAGGGGCTCGTCTTCCCGGATATCCGCGATGTGCCCGGAACCTCCTGGGTCGTCAGCAGCCGTGATGCGGCTCGATCGGCGAGACCGAGGTCTGGGGTCCTTGCCTTAATCTTACACCGAGCAGGCGCGTGACGCGGGTTCAGCGCTGCCGTTGAACCGTGGGCTGCCGTTCCGTCCGGCCGCGGACGGAGAAATCCGGTTCACCCGAACGCGGCTTCCCGCCCTGGTGAGAGCGTGGCACGGCACTCGTGCGGCGGGGCACCCCCACCGGCCTGGCCCCGCGGCGGGGGCCCTCGCCGGACGAGGGGTGTACCGTCAGTGGTGTCCGAGAACATCTCGTGCCAGCAGCCCGGCCTCCTCGCGGCAGGGACGAAAGTGCGGCATGTAGTCGGGCCCACGGCACATCACCGTCACCCCAAGCGGCCGATAGGCCGCCGAGCCGCCCTCGCCGCAACCGCCTCGCGGCGCCGGCCGGTGGCGCCCACCAGGGAATGGCGGTGGTGCGACGTGGTTCAGCCGCCTCCTGATTCCCAGTGTCCGGCGGATCTTGCTTTGCCCGGAAAGGAAAACCCGATCAGCACTTTGGTCAGCACACCGATTTTCAGCCATCCTGTCGCCGAGACGCCCCGGCCCGGCGCGCTGGTGCGGCCGCAGGACGACCGCTACGGCGGCCTGTTCCGCCAGCCCGTCGCCCCGGCCAGCGACCGGAAAGACCCGCAGCCGCACGAAAGCCGGGCGCGCCGCTGACCCCCTAGCCCTCTTTTTTCGGCGCGCAGCCTGTTTCCGCCGCGCAGCGCCGACGGCATCCGCCGCCGGGCCACTCGCACCGCCGGACGGAGCGTCCCGATGAAACCAGCCCCCCAGCACCGCGCCGCCGGCCCGGTGATCGAGTCCCTCGTGACCGGAAACCGGTTGCGGCTCAAAGAACCTGACGCGGCGAAAGGCTGTTTCGACGGTGCCTGGTGGCCTCGTTCGCGTGAACCGGTCACGGAGTTCAGCGCCCTCGTCGCCGCACTCGCCGACCGCTCCGGACGAGTGGACCGGATCGGCTTCAACCCGGCGGCATGGGACCTCGCGCCCGCTCGCCTGGCGCACGGCCCGAATCTGGTGCGGCTGGCCGGATTCTTCGGCCTCCAGCAGCACACCGTCGTGGTGATCGGACCGCGCCTCCACCACCTGACGCTCTTGGCGATCCCGCCGAAGACCTCGCCGGAAGCCGCCGAACGCGCGTTGAGCGCCGCCTCCGCCACGGGCAGCACGGGCACCGCACCGGAGATCCTCCGCGACAGCGGCGTGCTCCTCTCCCGTCAGCCCGCTTAGCCCGCGGGCCCGAGCCGCTCGTCAGTATCGCCGCCGGCCACCGTGACCGGGATCGGAGCTTCCATGCCGACGCCGCCGGACCGCGCCTGCGCCCCGGCTGTGCCGCGCCTGCGGCTCAAACCGCCGATGCCGGCCGCCGGGTTCGTGGACGGCGGCTGGTGGCCCGCTTCGGCAGATCTGGCGGCCGAAGTCCCGGCCCTCGTCGCGGCGCTCGCCGACCGGATCGGCCCGGTGTGGCGCGTGGCGTTCGCGGTGCCCGCCTGGCTGCCCGCGGAGCCGACGCTCATCTCGCGGGGCCGGCTCGTGCGGCTGGAAGGGTTCCGCTCCCAGGACCCGCACGTCGTGCACGTGACCGGCGGTTCGATGCGCCGGCTGACACTGCTCGTCGTCCCTGCGCGGACACCGCTCGCGACCGCCGCGATCGCGCTGTCGGCAGCGGCGGACCGGAACAGCACCGCGCGTCCGGAAGCCATCCTGACCGAATCCGGCGCTGCTCCCCGACCGGCCGGAAGCGACGTTTCCCGCTGGGAGTCCGAAGGCGGCGCCATCCTCGCCGCCGCGGAGCACACCCGCGGCTCGGCCTAGCCGTCGACGTGAGCACCGATCCGGCGACCAGGCGGGCTCCCCGGCCGACGCGTCCCCCGGCACCCGTCCAGGTCCGCGAACGCGCCCTCGACTCCCGGTTGGCTCGCCACGCCCGGCGCGGCCCAGAACGTCCGTCGGCGCACTGGCCAGCGCCGCCGACGAGCGCGCGGCCGAACTCGCCCGCCGCCACACCCGCGGACCTCCGCAGACGCACCGCTCCGACCCGCAAGCGAACTCCCTCGCCGACCGCATCCGGCCGTCACCGCAACGCCCATCGACGTACGCGGAGGCACCGTCCCGGCCACCGGATCCGAGATCCCGCCGAGGGATTCCGCGACCGAAGACGGTTCTCGCCCGGCCGAGGTGTCATCGCGGCCGAGCGTGTCTCGGCCAGGACCGCTTTCCGGCCGCCGCCGCGCCAGCGCCGGACGGCGATCTCCGGCCACGCGCCGGATTCGAGCCCCGCGGCCGGGACCGGGCCCGCCGCAGCGGGAACCCGGTCCAGCCGATCCCGGTCCGGTCGGCCGCTACCGCTCGGACCTCCGCCGCCGACGCGAGATCAGCAGCAGCGCACCGCCGCCCGCGAGCAGGGCGATCGCCGCGATTCCCACCGGGATCAGCACTACGCCGGTGGACGCCAGCGGCGATTCCGGCGGCGGCGGTTGAACCGGCGGAGTCGGCGGCACGGTCGGCGGCGTGGGAGGTGTAGGCGGCGTCTTCGTGAGCGGCGTGGTCGTCTTGCACCGCGGGTCGGAGGAACCGTCCGGGCAGTTGGTGCCGGGCGTCGTCGAGGTAATGACGTTGCGCAGGCTCTGCCCGTCGCCGATCGGGGTCTTGACCTTCACGCTGTAGGTGACCGTCGCGGTCGCCCCGACCGGCAGGTCACCGGTCCAGGTCAGCCGAGGCGCCGCGTAAGTCGCCGAGCCTGTCGAGGCCGCGGCGTCATTGTTGTACGCGGCGTTGGCGAGGACGCCGGTCAGGTCGTCGGTGAAGGTCGCGCCCTTCAACTCGGTCTGGCCAGTGTTCGTCGCGGTGACGGTGTAGGTGACCTGATCGCCCGCCTTGGCCTCGGCGACGCTCGCCTTCTTCGCCAGGATCAGGCCCGCGACCGGCGTCGTGGTCCCGCACCGCGGATCCTTCGACCCCGGCGGGCAGTTCGTGCCCGGGGTGTCCGAGCTGACGACGTTCGCCAGCGTGTGGTCGCCCTTGACGGGGTTGTTCACGGTGACGCTGTACTTGACCGTCGCGGTAGCACCGATCGGCAGGTCGCCGGTCCACGTCAACCGCGGGGCCTCGTAAGTCACCACACCGAGCGAAGCTGCCGCATCACCGTCGTAAGTGGCGTCGTCCAGGACCTTCGACAGGTCGTCGGTGAACGTCGCTCCCGTTTGGACAGTCTGACCGGTGTTCTTCACCGTCACCGTATACGTGACCTTGTCACCCGGCTTGACGTCCTTCTTGTCCGCCACCTTGGAGATATCCAAACCAGCGATCGGGGTCGTCGTGCCGCAGCGCGGGTCCGTCGATCCCGGAGGACAGTTCCCGCCGGGAGTTTCCGAGGTGACCACGTTCGCGAGCTTGAAGTCGCCCTTGACGGGGTTGTTCACGGTGACGCTGTAGGTGACCGTCGCGGTCGCGCCGACCGGCAGGTCGCCGGTCCACGTCAACCGCGGGGCCTCGTAAGTCACCGCACCGAGCGAGGCTGCCGCGTCACCGTCGTAAGTAGCGTCGTCGAGCACCTTCGACAGGTCGTCGGTAAAGGTCGCGCCCTTCAGCTCGGTCTGGCCGGTGTTGGTCACGGTCACGGTGTAGGTGACCTTGTCGCCCGGCTTCGCGTCCTTCTTGTCCGCCACCTTGCCGATCGTGATACCGGCCACCGGCGTCGTGGTGCCACAACGCGGATCCGCGGACCCCGGCGGACAGTTCCCGCCCGGAGTCTCCGACGTCACCACATTCGTCAGCCGGTGATCGCCCTTGACCGGATTGTTCACCGTCACGCTGTACGTAACCGTGGCCGTCGCACCGATCGGCAGGTCTCCGGTCCACGTCAACCGAGGAGCTGCGTAAGTCACCGAGCCGAGCGAAGCTGCCGCATCGTTGTCATACGCAGCATCGTCGAGAACCTTCGACAGATCATCAGTGAACGTCGCTCCCGTTTGGACAGTCTGACCGGTGTTCTTCACCGTCACCGTATACGTGACCTTGTCACCCGGCTTGACATCCTTCTTGTCCGCCACCTTGGAGATATCCAAACCAGCGACCGGAGTCGTCGTGCCACAACGCGGGTCCGTCGAACCCGGAGGACAGTTTCCGCCGGGAGTCTCCGACGTCACCACATTTATCAGCCGGTGATCGCCCTTGACCGGATTGTTCACCGTCACGCTGTACGTAACCGTCGCCGTAGCACCGATCGGCAAATCGCCAGTCCACGTCAACCGAGGAGCCGCATAGCTCACCGAGCCGAGCGAAGCCGAAGCATCGTTGCCGTAGGTCGCATCGTCCAGCACCTTCGACAAATCGTCAGTGAACGTCGCTCCCGTTTGGACAGTCTGACCGGTGTTCTTCACCGTCACCGTATACGTGACCTTGTCACCCGGCTTGACGTCCTTCTTGTCCGCCACCTTCGAGATATCCAAGCCAGCAACTGGAGTCGTCGTGCCACAACGCGGATCCTTCGACTCCGGCGGGCAGTTCGCGCCCGGGGTGTCGGAGGTGACCACGTTCGTCAGCTTGAAATCGCCCTTGACCGGGTTCGCCACCGTGACGCTGTAGGTCACCGTCGCCGAACCGCCCACCGGGAGATCGCCCGTCCACGTCAACCGGGGCGGGGCATAAGTCACCACTCCGGCGGAGGCCGCGGCGTCGCCGTTGTAGGCGGCGTCGTCCAAGACCTTCGCCAGGTCGTCGGTGAAAGTCGCGCCGGACAACGGAGTTTGGCCTGTGTTGGCGACCGTCACCGTGTAGGTGACCTTGTCCCCTGGCTTCGTCTCCTTCTTGTCCGCGACCTTGCTGATCGCGATCCCGGACACCGGCGTCGTAGTGCCGCAACGCGGATCCGCGGACCCCGGCGGGCAGTTCCCGCCGGGAGTCTCCGACGTCACGACGTTCGCCAGCCGGTGGTCGCCTCCGGCCGGGTTGTTCACGGTGACGCTGTACGTCACCGTCGCCGAAGCGCCGATCGCCAGGTCTCCGGTCCAGGTCAGCCGAGGCGCGGCATACGACACGGAACCGGCCGACGAAGCGGCGTCGCCGTTGTATGCGGCGTCGTCCAGCACCTTCGACAGGTCATCGGTGAAAGTCGCGCCGGACAACGGAGTTTGGCCGGTATTCGTCACGGTCACCGTGTACGTGACCTTGTCCCCGGGGTTCGCCGATTGCTTGTCGACCTTCTTCTCGATCGTCAACCCCGGCAGCGGCGTCAGGGTCGAGCACTTCGGGTCCGTCGAGCCGGGCTCGCAGTTGCCGGGCACCGGAGTGCTGACCGTGTTGCGCAGCTGATGGTCGCCGGAGATCGGGTTGTGCACCGTGACGCTGTAGGTGACCGTCGCGGAAGCGCCGACCGGAAGGTTGCCCGTCCAGGTCAACCGCGGTGCCGCGTAAGCCGTCGAGCCCGCTGAGGCGGACGCGTCGTCGTTGAAGGAGGCGTCGTCCAGCACCTGCGACAGGTCGTCGGTGAAAGTCGCGTCCGGCAGCGGGACCTGGCCGGTGTTGGTCACCTTCACCGTGTAGGTGACCTTGTCGCCCGGGTTCGCGGTCTGCTTGTCCGCGGTCTTCTCGATCGTCAGTTCCTTGCCCGGCGTCGTCGTCGAACACGACGGGTCGGTGGACCCGGGCGGGCAGTTGGTGCCCGGGGTCTCCGACGTGACGACGTTGTTGAGCTTCTTGTCCCCCGGATCCGGGTTCTTCACCGTGACGCTGTACGTCACCGTCGCCGAAGCGCCGATCGCCAGGTCACCCCTCCACGTCAGTTTCGGTGCGGCGTAAGAGACCTGCGCGGCCGGAGCGGCGTCGTTGTTGTAGACGGCGTCGTCCAGCACCTGCGACAGGTCGTCGGTGAAAGTCGCGCCGGGCAACGGAGTCTGGCCGGTGTTGGTGACGGTGATCGTGTAAGTCACCTTGTCGCCGGGCACGACCTGTTCGCGGTCGACGGACTTGGCGATCCGCATCCCCGACACCGGAGTCGTGGTGCCGCATCGCGGATCAGTGGAACCGGCCGCGCAGTTGCCGCCCGGGGTCGTGGAGGTGATCGTGTTGATCAGCTTGTGGTCCCCGGTAACGGGATTCTTCACCGTGACGCTGTAGCTCACCGTCGCCGAACCGCCCACCGGGAGATCGCCGGTCCAGGTCAGTTTCGGCGCAGCGTAAGCCACCGAACCCACCGACGCCGACGCATCACCGTTGTAGACGGCATCGTCCAGCACCTTCGACAAGTCGTCCGTGAAAGTCGCGCCGGACAACGGAGTCTGACCGGTGTTCCGGACGGTCACGGTGTACCGGACCGGATCGCCGGGGTTGGCGCTGGTCTTGTCGACGGTCTTGGCGAACTCGATCCCGGACACGGGCGTCGTGGTCGAACACGCCGGATCCGTCGAACCCGCGACGCAGTTGCTGCCCGGCGTCGTGGAAGTGATCGTGTTGATCAGCTTGTGGTCCCCGGTAACGGGATTCTTCACCGTGACGCTGTAGGTGATGGTCGCCGAAGCACCCACCGGAAGGTCACCGGTCCACGTCAGTTTCGGCGCGGCGTACGCCACCGAACCCACCGACGCCGACGCATCACCGTTGTAAGCAGCGTCGTCCAACACCTTCGACAAATCGTCGGTGAAAGTCGCGCCGGGCAACGGAGTCTGGCCGGTGTTCGCGACGACGACCGTGTACGTCACCTGGTCGCCGGGATTCGCGGACTGCTTGTCGGCCTTCTTCTCGATCCGGATTCCGGACACTGGCGTCGTGGTCGAACACGCCGGATCCGTCGAGCCCGCGACGCAGTTGTTGCCTGGCGTCGTGGAGGTGACGGCATTGACGAGTTTGTGATCGCCGGTGTCGGGATTGTTGACCTTCACCGAGTACGTCACAGTCGCGGTGCCGCCCACGGGCAGGTCACCGGTCCACGTCAGTTTCGGCGCGGCGTACGCCACCGAACCCACCGACGCCGACGCGTCACCGTTGTAAGCGGCGTCGTCCAACACCTTCGACAAATCGTCGGTGAAAGTCGCGCCCGACAACGGAGTCTGGCCGGTGTTCGCGACGGTCACGGTGTACTTCACCGTGTCGCCGGGCTTAGCGCTGGCCGGCGTCGCCGTCTTGCTGATCCGGATCCCGGAGACCGGAGTCGTCGTGCCGCACCGAGGATCGGTGGAACCGGCCGCGCAGTTGCTGCCCGGGGTCGTCGACGTGACGACGTTGATCAGCTTGTGGTCGCCGGGATCGGGGTTCTTCACGGTGACGCTGTAGGTGATCGTCGCCGAAGCGCCGACTGCCAGGTCTCCGGTCCAGGTCAGTTTCGGTGCGGTGTAAGAGGTTTGGGCGGCGGGAGCGGCGTCGTTGTTGTAGACGGCGTCGTCGAGGACCTTCGACAGGTCGTCAGCGAACGTCGCGCCGCGCGCCACGACCTGGCCGGTGTTGCGCACGACCACGGTGTATTTCACCGTGTCGCCGGGGTTCGCCGAGGCCTTGTCGGCGGTCTTGGCGATCTCGATCTTCGGGCCGGGCACGACTGTCTCCGCGCAGGAAGCCGTGGCGTCGTCCGCGCACTGCCGGTCCGGCGGGACGGTCGGCGGCGGGCCTTCGGTCACCTTCGCGCGGTTGACCAGCGTGGTGCCGATGGTCGCGTCGTTGATCCGGACGTGGACGGTCATCGTGGCCCGGCTGCCCACCGGCATCTCCGCGGTGTGCCATTGCAGCGGACCGGCGCCGGTGACGGTGCCGCTCGCGGTGTCCGCGCTGACGAATGTCGTGCCTGCCGGGAGCGTATCGGCGACGGTGACGGGCGGCACCGGGATGTTGCCGGTGTTCTCCAGGGTGACGGTGTAGGTCAGCTGGTCGCCGGGCAGCGCGTTCGCCTTGTCCACGACCTTGGCCAGCGTGTACTCCGGCACCGCGACGACGTTGCGGACGGTGTTGCTGGTCCGCGTCTGTTCGCGGCCGGTCTGCTTGCCCTGGAAAACCACCGACGCGGTGTTGTCGAGGCGGGTCCCGGCGGCGACCGTCGGCGAAACGGTGACGCGGAAGCCGATGTGCGTGCTCTGGCCCGGGGCCAGATCCGGCAGTCTGCAGGTGACGACTTGGCCTGCCGCCGAGCACCTCGGGTCCGAACCGGCCACATAGGACACTCCGGCGGGCAGGGTGTCGGTGACGACCACGCCGGTCGCGGTGTCCAGGTTGGTGACGCTGCCGTCGGGGTTGCGGTTGGCCACGTCCAGCCCGTAGGAGATCTCGCCGCCGCGCGCGACCCAGCCGGGCGGGCGTTCCTGGAGGTTGCCCTCGGGGTCGTTGGACTTGACGATCTGCAGGTTGGGCTCGTTGGCCTCGGTCATCAGCCACACGGTCTGCGGGTACAGCGCGTCGCCGGTGGTCCCGACCTTCAGCTGGGCCCGGTCCGAGCCGGCGGGCAGCTTGCCGGTGACGTCGACCGTGCGCGCGTCGTAGCCGAAGTTGTTGGCCGGGTTCGGCGTGCGGTCGGCGACGTTGCTGCCGGAGCCGCTCGCGGTCACCCGGTCGATGCGGCTGCTGAAGGCGTTGTTCGTGCTGGTGCCGCCGGGCGCGGGCATCGTCAGCCGCTGCAGCGACGAGGCGTCCCGGCCGAATTCCAGGTAGTCGCCGGAGATGTTGGCGTCGCCGTCGCCGAGGACCACGCCGAGGGTGGCCGACGGCGGGTGGTCGGCCGGGCTCCGGATGCCCGCCAGGTCGATGGTCGTGGACGTCGGGCTGCCGCCGCCCCGGACCCAGTCGAAGCCGTCCCAGATCTGCAGGTAGCGCAGCGGATCGGTGTCGAGGGCGTAGGCCACCACCAGCGACCAGCCGCCCCAGCAGCCGAGGTTGCTCGCGCTGTTGGCCGAGTTGCCGCGGCAGGCCTGCAGGTCGGCCACCGTGTAGGAGCCGCCGCCGGCCTGTTTCACCAGGTCGGTGACGTCTTTGACGCCCGCGTGCGCGGTGATCTGCGGGGATCCGCCGCCCAGCGCGTCGAACCAGTCGTAGGTGTCGGCCGTCAGCCGCTGGTAGGAGGCGGTGCCCGGGGCCTTGAACGCGACCTGGTTCGCACGGGAGACGTCGCCGGAATCGGCGTTCGAGGAGATCGGATTGACCTGCCAGTACAGCCGGGCGGACAGCACGGAGGCCCCGGGCGGGATGGTCAGGTTCGCGCTCGAAGCGGTGTTGCCCGGTGCGGCCGGGTCGCTCTTGACCCAGTAGCCGTAGGCGGAGTTGTTCGCGGTCTCCCCGCACGACGTCGGCACCGTGCCGCAGCTGACGACCGAGTTCGACGCCATCGTGATCGCGCCGTGGGCGACCGTCGAAAACGCCGGGTCGGGGCCGATTTTGCGCGGCGTGCCCAGGCCTCGCGGCTCGGCCACCCTCGGCTGCGGTGCGGCGGCCGGGGCCGAGGTCGCCGGTGCCGAGGTCGCCGGTGGCGGGCTGGCCGGCGGTGTGCTGGAGGGCGGCGTGCTGGAGGGTGCCGCCGTCGAGCTGGCCGGTGCGGGAGCGGCCGGGCTGGCCGGTGCCGAGGCCGAGGGCGCCGGGGAGGGAGCCGCCGGGCTGGTGCTGGGCGGCAGGGTCGCGCCCAACGCCGGGGCGGCGCTCGCGAGGCCGACAGCGAAAATCACGGCGAGAGCCGCGGCGACGCGCTTCCCCCGAGAACGCATGAATCCGGAACGACGGGCCATCACAAAAGCTCCCACGGCGAAGGACGGAATTGTCGAGCTGCTTACCCGCGTTCATCGACACTGGACAGGGGAATTCGTACCTCGCTCTCACCCGCGACGGGGAGACGAAGGCCCAGAATCACCACATAGGGGGAACCCGAGCAGGTCAGAACCGGTGTTGATGTTCGAAGCGCACCGGCTGCGCCAGATTCCCCGTCCTATCCGCGACGCCCTGAGGGGGTGTCGCCAATGCCGCCCGGATTCGAGCCGGAACCGCGACGCGAAAATGTGTCATATCCAGCGAACGCGCCGGGGATCCCGGGTGCCTGTTCCCGCGGAAAATCCGGCGGAATCGGCCCGGCGGCATTCGGGGCCGCACTGAGGTTTTCTCAGCGGCTCCGCGTGCGGCGGACGCGCTGTCGCGACTCCCTGCTCCCCCAGACGTGCGGGTATGGGCCCCTGTTGGGTACTGGTTACCACAAGGGGGCCGTGACG
>NZ_JBSHAM010000040.1:40572-77869 GCF_053611505.1 Amycolatopsis sp. NPDC054798
CCGGGGTGTCCCCACCCCCGCCCCCCCATCAGTGCCTGGCGGGCCCGGTTGTGTAAATCTGATTCCCTCAAGGGGCCCTTCACGGACCACCGCATCTCCTGCCGAACCCGTCGGCGGCCGCCGCCTACGCCTGTCGCTTCACCATCTCGGCGATCCAGACCGGCGCGTACGGCGACGTGCAGTTCGGCGGCGTCGGATAGTCCTTGAGAACCCCCAGGCGTTCGCCGATGCCGATCGCGCGGGCGCGCAGGCCGGGGTTCTCGATGCCGATCTGG
The DNA here is from genome assembly GCF_053611505.1 of Amycolatopsis sp. NPDC054798. Lineage (NCBI taxonomy): Bacteria > Bacillati > Actinomycetota > Actinomycetes > Pseudonocardiales > Pseudonocardiaceae > Amycolatopsis > Amycolatopsis sp. NPDC054798. The sequence continues at coordinate 40,848 of NZ_JBSHAM010000040.1, forward strand.
GCGAGGCAGTGGTTCATCGCCCACTGCAACCGGTCCGGCGCGGTCTTCATCTCGGCTTCGATGACGTCGAGCAGGCCGGGAAGATCCAGGCCGTCCGGCTTTTTCGCGACCCGGTCGACGGTCAGTGCCCAGCCCGCGCTCGCCACCACCGGGTCGGGATCGTCGAGCCAGGCCACCCGGAGTTCCTCGGCATAGCGGCTTTTCTTGACGAGGTAGGAGACGAGCCAGTCCTGGACTTTGGGGGTGCCCGCCTCGCGCAGCATGGTGTCGAGGTCGGAGCGGTCGAACTGCTTCGGCCGTGCGACGAGGAGGGCGAGCAGGCGGGCGTTGGTGTCGCCGGTCCGCCACAGTTCGCGGGCGAGGTCCGGCTGGGCTTTGAGTTCCTTCGCGAGGGCGCGGAGCTTGCCGAGGTTGACGCTGTGGTCGTCGCCGTGCTTCTCGTTGACCGCCCGGATTTTGGGGTCGTCGAGCTCCTCGAGCCGGGAAAGAACCCCGGAGAGGGTTGCGTCGGCCACGGGAACCTCCCTGCTCGGGTGCGGACGGGGTCGAGGTTACCTGCCCGCGCCCGGCCGCCGCCCCTTAGCCAGGAACTCCTCCGGAGCCGGGATCGGCACCCGCACCCAGTTGTCCACCCGGGTGAACGTCGCACCGCCCATCCGCCCCACCGGCTGGTACACGTCCTGGTCCAGCCGTCCGTCCGGGCGGAGCAGCCGGTCGTCCACCGCCACCCCGACCACCTCGCCGAACACCAGCCGCGAGCCCCGGAACTCCTCGATCTTCACCAGCGTGCACTCCAGGCTCGGGCCCGCCCCGGCCGGATGGGGCACGCCGATCCGCACCCCGGGCGTCCACGACAAGCCGACCTGCTCCGCTTCGTCCACCGACGAGTCCACTGTGGACGCTGTGCGCGCGACGAGTTCTTCCTGACCGCTCAACGCCATCGTGATCGCGAACTCGCCGCGCGCCGTGATGTTGTCCAAAGTGTCCTTCGGCGCGTCGGACACCGAGAACAGCACCGTCGGCGGATCCATGGTCAGCGGGGCGAAGTAGCTGAACGGCGCGAGATTCCGCACGCCCTCGCCGTCCACCGTGCTCACCCACGCGATCGGCCGCGGGACGACCGCGTTCTTCACCATCCATACGAAAGCACCGCGATCGGCGTCGGTATTGCTGCCGTACACAAAACCTCACTTCGCTTCGGACACCACGCGTCCCCCGAGCACAGTCAATTCCGACCGTACGCTCAGCAACTCCGGGTCGGCAGCGGTGACCGGATCGTGGGCGAACACCGCGAGGTCGGCGAGGGAACCGACGCGGAGAGTGCCCTTGACGTCCTCCGCGTGTTCCAGCCAGGCCGGGCCGGTGGTCCACAACCGCAGCGCTTCCTCCCTGGTCAGCGGGCTGGCGACGGAGGAGAACGGGTTCGGGCCTGGCGCGCCGGTGAAGGTCGCGACTCCGCGCCGCCAGTCCGGCACGGTCACCGGTGCGTCCGAGCTGTCGGCGACCACCACGCCGTGGTCCAGCAAAGCCCGTGCGGGGAAAGCGCCGGCCCACCGGGATTCGCCCAGCACGCGGACCATGGACGGGCCGCTGTAGGTCCGCATCAGCGAGCTGGTGATCACAGCGATTCCGGACCGCGCCAGCCGGGAAAGCACCGCACTGGACAAGAAGGTGCCGTGGATCAGTGCGTGCCGCGCCTCCGGCCAGGGGTCGGCGGCTTGAGCCGCCTCGATCGCGTCGACTACCGCGTCCGCGGCTCGGTCCCCGGTGACGTGAACCTGCACCCGCACCCGCCGGGTGTGGGCGACCAGGATCAGTTCGTGCAGTTCTCGCACCCGCGCGTCGTCGTCGGGACCGAAAGTCACCAGGCTTCCGTGCCCGCCGGACGGGTACGGCGAGTGCATCCACGCGGTGCAGTGCGTCGGCACCCCGTCGGCGAACAGTTTGATGCCGCCGATCCGAAGCAGATCGTCGCCCTCGGCGAAGTCCGTCTCGTCCAGCATTTGCGCCAGCGAGGCGGCGGACGTCGTCGGCGACGGCCAATTCCAGTGCAGCAGCGCGGTGATCCGCATCCGCAAACGGCCGGCGGCGTGCAAGTCCCGGTAGTCCTGCCAAAGGCCGGGCGGAACGATCGGGTCGGTCACGCTCGTCATCCCGAGCGCGTTCAGCCGTTCCATGCTGCGCACGATCGCGTCCAGCCGCACCTCCCGGCTCGGCTGCGGCACCAGCGAAGCGACCAGTTCCTGCGCACTCTCCACGAGCACCCCGGTCGGTTCGCCGGAGGAGTCGCGCACGATCTCGCCGGCTTCCGGATCCGGCGTCTCCGCAGTGATTCCGGCACGGTTCAGCGCCGCGCTGTTCGCCCACACCTCGTGTGACGACGCGTGATGCAGCACCGTCGGCTGCGCACCAGTGACACCGTCGAGCCAGGCGCGTGTCGGCACCGCCCGGCCGTCCGCGAACTCGGCGATCGTCGTTTCCCGCCAGCCGCGGCCGACGATCCACTCCCCCGGCGGCGCGCCGGCCAGCGCACGGGCTACCGACGCGAGGTCCGAAGCGGCGGAAAGGTCCACACAGAACTCCGGACCGGCGGCGGCGTGGAAGGCCAGGTGCAGATGGGCGTCGTTCAGTCCGGGAAGGACAGTCCGGCCCGCCAGCTCGACGACCCGCGCATCCGGCGAGGCCGCGGCGGAAACCGTGGTGTCGTCGCCGACCGCGGCGATCCGGCCGCCGGACACCAGCACCGCGGAGGCAGTCCCGGCGACCGAGTCGAAAGTCCGGACCACTCCGCCGCGCAGCAGCAAATCCTCAGTCATACCGCCGCCAATTCCGGAACGTCGCCGCTCGGCACCACGGCCTGATGCTCCGGATGCCAGGCCACCGTCACGTCATCTCCGGGCCGATGCTCATGCACGGCACCAGCCGACAGCACCGCACAGCCGCGCGCGCCGTCGGCGTACCGCAGCCAGATCCGCGTATGGTCGCCGACGTACACGATGTCAGTCACCTGCGCGCTCGCCCGCTGGTGTCCACTCGGGACTGCGTCCGTCCGGCGATACAGCGTCAACCGTTCCGGCCGCACGATCGTCACTTCCCCCGGGGTGAGCGACAACGCGTTGGACTCCCCGACGAACTGCGCGACGAACAACGTCTCCGGGCGTTCGTACAGTTCTTCCGGGGTGCCGACCTGTTCGATCCGGCCGTCGTTGAACACCGCGATCCGGTCCGACAACGTAAGCGCCTCCTGCTGATCGTGCGTCACGAAAAGGAACGTCATGCCCAATTCCCGGTGCATCCGCGCGATTTCGCGCTGCAACTGGTCGCGCAGCTTCTTGTCCAGCGCGCCCAGCGGCTCGTCCATCAGCAGCGCACGCGGTTCGTACACCACCGCACGGGCCAGCGCGACGCGCTGCTGCTGACCGCCGGAAAGCTGGCGCGGCAACCGGTCCCGCACCGCCGACAGCCCGACCAGCTCCAGCACCTCGTCCACCCGCCGGGAGATCTCGGCCTTCGGCACCTTGCGCTGGGCCAGTCCGAAAGCGACGTTGCGCGCCACCGACATGTGCGGGAACAGCGCGTACTGCTGGAAAACCACGCCGAGGTTCCGCCGGTGCGGTTTCAGCCGCGAGATCTCCTGACCGTCCACTGTGATCGATCCGGACGTCAGCGGGGTGAACCCGGCGATCATCGACAGCATCGTCGTCTTGCCCGACCCGGACGGGCCGAGGAAGGTCATGAACTCGCCGTCGGCGATGTGCAGCGAAACGTCGTCCACGGCGGGGCGGTCGACGCCGGGATAGGCCTTCGTCACGTGTGCGGTCGCGATTCCGTCGGTCATGATTGCTCTTTTCGGCGCGAAAGGGCGGGGACGAACAGCAGAAGGGTGGTGAACACGACGATCAGGCTCGACGCGGCGGCGATCGTCGGGTCGATTTCCAGCACGATCGATTCGTACATTTTCACCGGCAGCGTCTTGATCGCGGGCGTCTGCAGGAACAACGCGACCACGACCTCGTCGAACGACGTGGCGAAGGCGAACACGAACCCGGACAGCACGCCGGGCGCGATGATCGGGAGCACGACCTTGCGCAGCGTCGTGAAACGCGGCGCACCGAGGCTGGCCGCGGCTTTCTCCATGACCGGGTCGTAACCGGCGAGGCTGGTCCGCACCGAGGTGAGCACGAACGGCAGCCCCAGCACCGCGTGCGCCAGCACGAACCCGAGCATCGTGCCGTTCAGCTGCCAGCGCAGGAAAACCCCGTAGATCGCGACCGCGACGACGATGCCGGGCAGGATCATCGGAGCCATCAGCAGCTGCCGGACGACTCCCCCGCCCCGGCGCATCCGGTCGAGCGCCAGTGCGGCCGCCACGCCGAGCACGGTCGCCAGCACCGCCGCGAGCAGCCCGACCTGGACCGAATTCGCCAGCGCGGCCAGCCATTGCTTGCTGGTGAAGAACTCCGCGTACCAGTGCCACGACCAGTCCTTCGGCGGGAACTCGAACGTCGAGCCCGCGCCGAAGCTCATCGGGATCACCACGAGCGTCGGCGCGACCAGCACGAACGCGACGAGCACGACCCACACGCGCAGGCCCCAGCCGAGGCTGCGCTGCCGCACCGCGGCGGCCCTGCTGATGGACGGATTGGACGGATTGTCAGCCACGATCGGCACCTCCGGCCGCACTGGTGCCCAGCGGCGCGGCCACGCGGCTGAGCACGGCGAGCACCACGAGCGTGACGACCAGCAGGATCGTCCCGAGCGCACCGGCGCCCGCGAAGTCCAGCAGGTCGTTGACCTGGGTGCCGATCACCTGCGCGACCAGCGCCTGCTGCGGCGTGCCGAGCAGCGCCGGGGTGATGTAGAAGCCCAGCGACATGATGAACACCACCGAAACCCCGGCCAGCACGCCCGGCATCGACAACGGCACGTACACCCGCAGGAACGCGACCGGACGCCGCGCGCCGAGGCTGCCCGCCGCGTGCAGCAGGCTGCGGTCGATGCCGAGCATCGAACTTTGCAGCGGCAGCACCATGAACGGCAGCATCACCTGCACCATCGCGACCGTCACGCCGGCCACCGAGCCCAGCAGCACGACCCCGTCGACGCCGATCGCCGACAGCGCCTTCTCGATGACGCCGCCGCGCTGTTCGAGCACGTACCAGGCGAAGTTGCGCGCCATCAGGCTGGTCCAGAACGGCATCAGGACCAGCAGCGTCAGCACCGACCGGGCACGGCGGCCGACGAGCGTCATCGCGTAGGCGTAGGGATAGGCGATGACGAGCGTGGCCGCGGTGATGATCAGCGCGGTCCGCAAAGTCCGCAGCATCACGCGGATCTGCACCTCGTCGCCGAGGACCGCCAGGTAATTGCCGACGCCGAAGGAGGGTTCGGTGAAGCTGCGCCACAGGATCACCGCGAGCGGGTAGAAGAAGAACACCAGCACCACTGCCGCGGCGGGGAGCAGCAGCCACGAAGTCCGCCGTTTTTCGGCCCCGGCCGGCGGCAAGGCCGGGGGGCGGGTCGCCACGGCGGTCATCCGGTCGTCCAATCCGACCACGCCTTCACCAGCTCCGGCCGGTGCGCCGCCCAATAACGCACGTTGCTGAGCACTCGCAAGTCCTCCTTGCCCTCGCCCCAGATGTCGAGCTGGCGGCCGATCTCCGAACGGGCGGCGGGGGCGGCGGTGTTGGCCGGTCCCACTCCCGCCCGCGCGGCGAAGTCCGCCGCTTGCGCCGGTTGCGAGGCGAAGCGGATGAGCTTCTTCGCCTCCTCGGCGCGTGCCGTCCCCTTCGGCACCACCAAGACATCCCAGGTCACCGGCACTGGGATGGCAGGCACCACTTTCCAGTGCGTCGCACCGGCCTTGAGCAGCGAGAACGCCCGGGCGCTGACGATCAGCGCCATATCCGCCTGCCCGCCGGCCATGCGCTGCTGCTGGTCGCCGTACGTGCTGCTGATGGACAGCTGCGGCCGGATCCGGTCGTACATCCGGAGCGCGCGGCGCATGTCCAGCGGGTACAGCTTGTCCCTCGGCACGCCGTCGGCCAGCAGCGCGGCCTCGATCGTGCCGACGCTCGGGTCGCCGCCGTAGATGATGCGGCGGCCGGGGAACTGCTTCGGATCGAAGAAATCCGCGAGTTTCGCCGGCGGGTTCTTGCCGTAGACCCTCGAGTCGTACATCAGCATCATGCCGAAAAAGGCGTCCGGCACCCCGCAGTCGGTGAGCGAGCCTTCGGGGAACGCGGCGGCCTGCGCGCCCATGTCGACGCGTTCGAGCAGGCTCCCGCACACCGCGGCGGCAGCGGACGCGTCGGTGTCGACGACGTCCCAGGTCACCTTGCCCGCCTCGACCATCGCCTTGAGCTTGGCGTTGCTCGACGGGCCGTCGATGGTGACGGTGGTCCCGGTCTGCTTCTCGTACGGGTCGAGCCACGCGGCGCGCTGGCCCGCCTGGTACGCGCCCTGGCCGTAGGAGGCGAACACGAGCGAGTTCGGGCCGCCCTCGGAGATCGCGCAGCCGGCGGTGGTGAGCAGAAGCGCGGCGGACAGCAGCGTCGGTATCCGGCGTCTCATGGCTCCTCCGTTCAGTTCGCCGCGGCCGCGACGTGCTTGCCCAGCACGGCGGCCAGAGTGTCGATCTGGTCCTCGGTGATCACCAGCGGCGGGGACAGCACGATGCTGGTCCCGGACGCGCGGACCACCACGCCGTCCGCGCGGCAGCCCGCCTGCACCGGCGCGGTCGGCCGGTCCGCGAACTCGATGCCGAGCATCAGGCCGACGCCGCGGACCTCGCGCACGTGCGGCAGTTCGGCGAGCGGGTCGAGCCGCGCGCGCAGCCGGGCGCCGAGGACGGTGGCGCGTTCGAGCAGGTTCTCCTTTTCGATGAGGTCGAGGTTCGCCAGCGCGACCGCCGAGCCGACCGGATGTCCGTTGTAGGTGAAACCGTGCAGGAACGTCGCGCCTTCGGCGAGTTCGAGCACTCGGCGTCCAATGAGGACCGCACCCATCGGAATGTACCCGCTGGTGAGCCCCTTCGCGGTGACGATCATGTCCGGTTCGATGCCGAAGTGCTCGCTGCCGAACCAGTGTCCGGTGCGGCCGAAGGCGGTCACGATCTCGTCGACGATGAGCAGAATCCCGTGTCGCCGCAGGACTTCCTGCACGCGCGGCCAGTAATCCTCGGGCGGCGGCACCATCCCGCCGACGCCGAGCACCGGTTCCCCGATGAACGCGGCGATCCGATGCGGACCGATCTCCTCGATCCGCTTCTCCAGCTCTGCCACGAGGAGGTCTGTCGCATTGGGACCGTGCTCGATGCCGTGGGGTTTGCCGAGCCATTCGACGTCCGGCAGCAGCGGGCCGTACCCGGCGCGCAGGCCCTCGATCCCGGTGGCGGCCAGCGAGGCGCCGCCCATGCCGTGGTAGCCGCCGTGCCGCGCCAGCACCACCGTGCGTTCCGGCGAACCGGCGTGGTGGAAGGCGAGGCGGGCGAGTTTGATCGCGGTTTCGTTGCCCTCCGAACCGCCGTTGGTGAGGAAAACGCGTTCCAGCCCGGCCGGGGCGAGCGACAGCAGGCGTTCGGCGAGGCGGATCGAGGGGGCGTTCGAGTAGTCGCCGAAGGACGAGTAGAACTCCAGTTTGCGGATCTGCTCGGCGGCGACGTCGGCGAGTTCGGCGCGGCCGTGGCCGACCGGGCACTGCCAGAGGCCGCAGGTGCCGTCGAGGTACTGGTTGCCGTCGGTGTCCCAGAGCAGCGCGCCTTCGCCGCGGTCGAGGACGAGCGGTTCGGCCGGGTCGCCGATGACGGTGTGCGGATGGATGAGGGTGCGCCGGTCGGCGGAGGCGAGGTCAGCGGTGGTCAATGCGGATTCCTTTCGTGGCGCGCGGTTCAGAACCGCAGAGCGACGGCTTTGGTCTCGGTGTAGGCGTCGATGCCCTCGGCCCCGCCTTCGCGTTCCTGTCCGGAGTTCTTCTGGCCGCCGAACGGCAGTTCCGGCCGAACCGGGGCCGGGTCGTTGACTCCGAAAACACCGAAGTCGAGCCGGTCGAGCGTGCGCCAGATGCGGCGCAGATCGGTGCCGAAAACGTAGGCGGCGAGCCCGTAATCGGTGGCGTTGGCCAGTTCCACGGCTTCGTCGTCGGTGCCGAACGTGGCGACGGCGAGCACCGGGCCGAACGTCTCCTCGTGGCTGATGAGCATGTCCGGGGTGACGTCGACCAGCACCGTGGGTTCGAAGAAATGGCCTGGCAGCGCGGAATCCGTCCACCGTTCGCCGCCGACGAGCACGCGCGCGCCCTTGCCGACCGCGTCGACGACCTGGTTCTCCACCTTCGCCAACCCGGCTTCGTCGATCAGCGGCCCCACATTGGTGCCCTCGGCGTCGCCCCGGCCGACCTTCAGCGCGGCGGTTTTCTTTTCGATCAAGGAAAGCAGGTCGTCGCGGACGCTTTCGTGGACGTACAGCCGGTTCACCGCCGTGCAGCTTTGCCCGGCATTGAAGAACTTCCCGGCTACGACGCCCGTTGCGGCGGCTTCGAGGTCGGCGTCCTCGAAGACGATCGCCGGCGAATGCCCGCCCATTTCGAGCGACGTGCGGCGGAGGATGTCGCCGGTCTGGCGCAGCAGGCCCAGTCCGACCTCGGTGGAGCCGGTGAAACTGACCTTGCGCAGGCGCCGGTCGGCCAGCAGCGCGCCGACGAGTTCGGCGGGGCGGGCGGTGGTCAGCGATTGCAGCACCCCGTCGGGCAATCCGGTGTCCTGCACGATTTCCAGCAGCGCGGTGGCGATCAACGGGGTTTGCTCGGCCGGTTTCGCGACGACCGGGCAGCCCGCCGCGAGCGCGAGACCGACCTTGCGGATCAGCATGCTGGCCGGGAAGTTCCACGGCGTGATCGCGAGCACCGGGCCGACCGGCGCGCGCAGCACGAGCCCCGGGCCGGCCGCGTTCGCCGGGGTGACCCGCCCGTACGCGCGGCGGCCCTCCTCCGCGGCCCACTCCAGCATCCGGGCGGCCCCGGCCAGTTCTCCGTTCGCTTCGGCGAGCGGCTTTCCGTTCTCGCGGCTCAGCAGCGCGGCCAGTTCGCTTTGCCGGGCGCGGATTCCGGCAGCAGCGGCGCGAAGGTGGCCGCTGCGGGTCTCCGGATCGGTGTCCGCCCAGCCCCGGGCGGCTCGCGCGGCCGCGGCCAGTGCGTCCCGTGCCTGTTCGGGCCCCGCGTCGGCGGCCTGGCCGAGGACGGCGAGGCTCGCGGGATCGACGACGTCGAACGTCGCCGGGGCGGACTGCCAGCGGCCGTCGATCAGCAAGGTCGCGGCGGCGGTGTCGGGCATCGGTACGCCTTTCGGGTCGGCGGGTTCGGGGATGCGCCGAGTCTGACCCCAAGGTGTTGATTAAGTCAACACCTTGGCAGTGGAGAAATTCCGGAAAGGACAGTGGGAAGTTCTTGCGCCGCAACAGTATTTCGCAACACTTCGACCCCGGTCGCGTCGTGTGCGGCCGGGGTTCGGGGAAGGTTCGGTTAACGCGCGGCCGCGAGCAGGCCGCGCAGGGCTTCGAGCGCCGGTCCCGGATCGACGTCCGGATCGGCCGCCTGGTGCAGGAACATTCCGTCGAGGGCGTAGAAAACGAGCTGGGCCAGCCCGCCGCCCGCCGACAATTCCTTGCCGACCGCGGCGAGATAGCCGTCGTAGAGCCGCCGCACGACCGGCCGCAATTCGGGCCGCCGCGCCGCCTCCACGACCAGCTGGTACTGGAACACTTGCAGGTCCGCGCTGTCCCGGAACCGCTGGCGCACCTCGGGACCGTCCGCGTAGACGCCGGTGCGGGCGCCGATCAGGCCGTTCTCCGCGCTTTCCTCCAGCACCAGGTCCAAAGAGGACTGGAGGAGGTCGTCGATCGAGGAGAAATGATGCTGGACCGCACCGGTGGTGCAGCCCGCCGCACGGGCGACCGCGCGGTAGGTGAGACCGCGCAGCCCCTCCGAAGCGACCACGCCGACCGCCGCCCGGCGCAGGGCGAGCTTCATCCCCGTGGGGTCGTCCGGGGATCCGGACCGGCTCATCCGCACCTCCTCGGCCGGGGTCGGGATCACGGTACATTACATCTGTAATGTAGACCAGTGCGGCTTGTTCCGTACCGGGCATCCGGTTGCCGCTGACGGGAAAAACCGAGTTCCGGCCGGTTATTCACCGCACTGCCCGCGCCGGACGCCGGGCTCCTCAGCCGCGATGCGCGGCCAGCGCGGCGAGCACCCGCTCCCGGGTCGGCACGTCGAGTCGGCAGGCATCCCCCGCGACCGGCCCGGCCGTGCCCATCACGTCGACCCCGCCGACCAGGATCGTCGGCGAGCGGTAACGGCCGACGCGTTCGACGATCGTCGCGTCGAGGCCGCTCTCGGCGAGGCATTCAGCCGCCAGCGACCGGGCCGCGCCAGCGTTCGGGCAGTCCGGCGCGGTCAGCACCTCGACTCGCGTCCCGCGGATCTCCGGTCCGGCTGTGCACATGGCACTCAGCTTAGGCGGGAATCGGTCCTTGACCATCGGCTTCCGGAAAAAGCGGTGGCCTCAGGCCGTCGGAACCGCCGCCCGGCAGCCAGTCCGGGGCAACGCACAGCGCGCCTGTTCGCAGATCTTCGGTGCATCCGGCACGTCCTATTGTTCCGCGCTGTGCCGGGAGAATTTCGCGTCCTGATCGTCGGTGCCGAAGGGGTGGCGAACCGCTGGCCCTCTCCGACCCCGAAACACTGTCGGTGACGCTGCTCGGCGACGCGATCCGGACTTCCGCGAAGTTCGAAGCACTGCGGATGAGACAGCCTGAACTGCCAACCCGGCTCACTTTTCCAGCCGCGCGCGCTGCGCCGGGCTGAGCCGGTCCTCCCGCACGGCCAAGCCATACGTTTCAGCCCCGACAACGCGCAAGACCAGCGGATCAGGGAGCGCCGGTCGGCGCCGGACCGCCTCCGCCGCGGCCAGCACGCGGTCCCGCGGCCAGCCGAGCGCGACGGACAAGTCATCCAGCGCGAGCGGCCGGCCGGCGTGCACCAGCGCGGCGACCACGGTCAACGCGTCGTACCCGGCCGTGTCCGAGAGGTCGCTGTCGCCCATCTGCTCGCTGAGCCAGCCGAAAAACCGGCTCATCTCGCCGAGCCGGGCACCCGCGGCGGTGTCCGCGCCGAAGAGTTCGATCCCCCGTCGCGCGGCGGACGCGATCCGTCCGTGCGCGGCGGTGTCGGCCCGCCACGCGCGGAGCCAGGCGCTGTCGTCGATCGAGTACCGCTCGCGACGGCCGCCTGGATCCGGGCGGCGCAGCACCAGCTCCATGGCTTCCAGGTAACCGATCGACTTGGACACCGACGCCGGGCTGACCCGCAGCCTGCGCACCAGCTCCGCCGAGGTCAGGCCGTCGGCGGTGAGCAGGCAGGCGAACACCCTCGCGGTCATCCGCGGCAGGCCGGTCGCACCGAGCAGAGCCGCGAATTCGTCCGCGAAAACGCGTGCGGCCTCGGACGGAAAACCGTCGCCGGCCGGCTCGGCGCTCCGGACCGGTTTGCGGCGGCGAGCCCGGCGCCCGGTGGTCTCCTGCGCTTCGCCGGCCGTGTAGACCCCGGCCACGCTGTTGCGCGCGACCTCCCGGCTGACCGTGGACGTCGGCCTGCCGAGCAGCCGGGCGATCTCCGCGTACCCGAGCCCTTCGGCGAGCCATGCCTCGATCCGCAGGCGTTCCTCCCGGGTCAGCCGGTCTCCTGGCATCAGCGCGCCCTCTCGTGCATTCGTCCACAGTACATTGCAACGACGGTTCGGCGGTAATTGCATTCATTGCCAGACTCATTGCAATAATTGACCCTGAGCTGGGAAAGTTCCGCCGCCAACGGTTGACGCATGTTGAAATGCAACGTAGCTTTTCCTCATCCGGAAAAGGAAAGGAAATGCCATGACGCACGTATTGGCCGTGTCGACCGTCTCGGACAACAGCAAGTTCTGGAACGGCCTCAAGAAGGCGCACGGCCAGCTCCCCAAAGGCGCGAAGTGGAAGCTGGCGATCGCGAGCGCCGACGGGAGCAAGGCGGTGAACGTGATCTCCCACGACTCGGTCGAAGGGGTCCGGGCGTTCTTCGAGGCGCACGCAGGTGCTTACGCCGCAACGGAATACTTCGAGGCGGACGCCGCGAACGCGGTCGGTCTCGCGCGATGACGTTCGACCGGACGAGGCTCGCCGAACTCCTGGCGGAGCACGGGATCCCGAGTGCCGCGATCGGCATCCTCCGCGACGGGGAGCGCACTGAATTCGCGGTCGGCGTCAAGAACGTCGAAACGCGGGAACCCGCGCGGACGGACACGGTCTACCAATGCGGCTCCATGACCAAGACGTGGACCGCGCTGGCGTTCCTGCAACTCGTCGACGAGGGGAAGGTCGATCTCGACCGGCCTGTCCGCACGTACCTGCCTGCTTTCGCCGTCGCCGACCCGGTGACCAGCGCGCGGGTCACGCCACGCCATTTGCTCAACCACACCAACGGGATCGAGGAAGCCTACGGAGATCCGGGCGAGGGGGACGACGTCCTCGAGCGCATGGTCGAGAACATCGCCGGTGCGCCGCAGGTCTTCCCGCTCGGCCGCACCCACGGCTACAGCGCCGCGCTGGGCTACGCGATCCTCGCACGGATTCTCGAAACGGCCGACGGGAAGACCTGGGACGATCTCATGCGGGACCGGCTCTTCGACCCGATGGGCCTCACCGGAACGAACACTTTGCCCGAGCAGGCGGACGAATCCCGGGCGGCGACCGGGCACCTCATCCGTTCCCTCGACGAGGGCCCGTTCCCGACTCCGATCGACTACCTGCCGCGCGCGTACGGCCCCGGCGGCGGCATCACCTCGACAATCGGAGAGGTCCTTGCGCTGGCGCACGTCCTGCTGAACGACGGCGTGGCGCCGAACGGAATCCGCGTGCTCTCGGCCGGGCTCGTCCAGGAGATGAAGAGTTCGCGGGTACTAGTACCAGATCCGCTGCTGTTCGGACCGGAATGGGCACTCGGGCTCATCGTCTGCGATTGGAACGGCGAAACCGTCTACGCGACCGACGGCAGCACCATCGGCCAGAACTCGCGGCTCCGCATCCTTCCGGAATCGAACACCGCCGTCGCGATGCTGACCAATGGCGGACCACGGGAAAGCTTCTACCGCACCGTGTTCGCCGAAATCCTGCCCGAGGCCGCCATCCCGGGGCTGCCCGCGCCAGACCCCGCACTGAAACTCGACCCCAAAAAATACGAAGGCGTCTACGAGCGGCCCGGCGCGCGATACGAGGTGTCCGCCGAAGCCGGGAAACTGTACGCGACGCTGACGATCGACGCCACGCAAGCCGAGTTCCTGCGGAAGCCGGAACGCCTGAAATACGAGCTGCTTCCGGTCAGCGAAACTCTTTTCCTGATGCCGCCGACGGATCCGCTCGAAGACACCCAGTCAGTCGCGATCTACGATTTCGCGGACGGCCCGGCGCGGTACCTCCACACCAACTGCCGGGTGCATCCGCGCGTCACGCGGGCTTGAGCAGCGGAACATCCCGGACGACCTCGCGGAACCCGACGCTGTAGTACAACTCCCGCGCCGCCGGATGTCCGGGCGCGCCAAGGCAAGCGACTGTCGCGTGGGCGGCTCCGGCCGCTCGTGCGCGGTCCATTCCGTGCAGCAGCATCGCCCGGCCCAGCCCGAGCCTGCGGTAGTCCGGATGGGTGCCGACCGGCTCGAACTCGACGGTCTGGTTCGCCTCGTCGAGCCACATGATCGTGGACGCCGCCATCGTCCCGTCCGGCGCTTCGACCAGGATGTGCAGGTCGCCGCGGTACGCCGGGGTCTCGCGGACGCCCTCGTAGCCTTCCCGCGAGTACGCGCTCACGCCCCAGGCATCAAGATGCGCCCGGACGGCTGCGTCGGGTCCGGCTTCGACCGCCGTGCGGAACCGGAATCCCGCTGGCAGCACAGGTTTTTCCAGTTCAGCGAGGTCGCGTTCGTTCAGCTGCGTCCAGGATCCGTTGTCGCCGAGCCCGTCCGGATCGGGCTGATATCCGTGCGCTGCCCAGCGTTCCAGGCCGAACTTGTCCGCCGCGCTGGGCAAAACGGTGCGTTCGAGGCCGTCCGCGGTGGCGTCGAACCAGTCGATCACCTCGTCGACCAGTTCGGCGTGATCGGGATGGACCTGGAGTGCCAGATAGGCGCCGGTGACATCTTTGACCGACCCGTCGCTGCGCCGCACGCTCCGGGGCAGTTGCGCCCAGCCCCACGCGACGAGGTCGTCCCCGGCGAACCACAACCGGCGGACCCAGCTCGTCCCTTGTGTCGCGTGCGCTTTGCCCCAGTTCCAGGCCAGTTCGCCGTAGGAGGCGTCGCTGTTCACCAGTTCCGGGCGCACGGCGGTGATCCGCTGCGCAAGCTCCTGCATGAGCAGCACGTCCGCGGCGGTCAGCAGATCGGTCATGGTCGGCCACTCTGTCAGGCGGGCGCCCGGACGTCGACCGGTTTTCCGCCGCGGCCGCGGAGCACCGCTTCCGTCACGGATGCAGTTCGGCCCGGATCACCTGCGCCGCCTGCGCCAGCCGGGCCCCGATCGCTGAGATGTCAGCCGGGCCGGTCAGATACACCACCGCCAGCGCGGCCGGATGCTGCCCGGGCACCGCGAGGGGCACCGCGATCGACGACAGCCCGGGGATCACCTCGTCGTGGCTGGTTTCGTACGGCGCGTTCTCCCCGCGCAGCTGCTGCAGAATCGCGCGACCCGGTGCGCCGTCGGTGATCGGGTGCCGGCTGCCCGGCCGCTGCGCCACCGCGGCCGTCGCCTGTCGCGGTTCGACGCTGGCCAGCGTGACCACGGAGTCCTCGCCGTCGAGTGTCGCGAGGAAAGCCGTCATGCCCAGCTCGTTGGCCAGCACAGTCAACTCGGGCAGCGCGGTCGACTGCAAGTCGCGGGAAACGTTGCGCGCCAACGCCGCCAGCCGCGCCCCCAGCTCCAGCTCGCCGTTCGCGCCGCGCACGACCAGGCCGTGGTCTTCGAGCGTGCGCACGATGCGGTAGGCGATCGACCGGTGCAGCCCGAGCCGCGAGGCCAGCTCGCCGATCGACAGCGGCGCGTCCGCCTCGGCCAGGACTTCCAGCGCGGTGAGCCCGCGCGACAACGTCTGCGACCCGGCCGCTTGCTTGGCTTCCGTCACGACTCGGTCCTTCCCCGCGGGGTCTTGTGCACCGGAGCGGCCCACCTTAGCATCGACGTACTCAATAATTGAACAGCCAGTTCGATTATCGAACACGGTCCCCTGGTGCTTCACAGTGCTTCACGATGAGGTGAGGAAACTTATGCAGTTCCACCACCACGGCTACGTTTCCGGCGAACCGCGTGTCCTGCCCGCCGCCGGAACCGGAATCGACCGGCCCGCGGAACTGCCGGACGAGGTCGACGTGCTGATCGTGGGCACCGGCCCCGCGGGCATGATCACCGCCGCGCAGCTGTCCCGGTTCCCGGACGTCACCACGCGCATCGTCGAACGCCGGGGCGGGCGGCTCGAGGTCGGCCAGGCGGACGGCATCCAGGCGCGCAGCGTCGAAACGTTCCAGGCGTTCGGCTTCGCGAACCGGATCGTCGAAGAGGCGTACCGGATCACCACGATGTCGTTCTGGAAGCCCGATCCCGCCGACCCGAAGCGCATCGTCCGCTCGTCGCGCGTCCCCGACGATCCCACCGGGATCAGCGAATTCCCGCACCTCATCGTGAACCAGGCCCGCGTGCAGGACTATTTCGCCGAGTACATGGCCCATTCGCCGAGCCGGATGACGCCCGACTTCGGCCTGGAATTCCAGTCGCTGACCGTCACCGAGGGCGACGAATACCCCGTCGCCGTCACGCTGCGGCACACGACCGGCCCGCGCACCGGCGAGGATCGGGTCGTCCGGGCCAAATACGTCGTCGGCTGCGACGGCGCGCGCAGCGCGGTGCGCCAGTCGATCGGCCGGGAACTCGTCGGCGACCAGGCCTTGCACGCGTGGGGCGTGATGGACGTCCTCGCCGTCACCGATTTCCCGGACATCCGCACGAAATGCGCCATCCAGTCCCACGACGGCGGCAACATCCTGCTGATCCCCCGCGAGGGCGGCGCGCTGTTCCGGATGTACGTGGACCTGGGCGAGGTGCCCGAGGACGACCGCGGGGCCGTCCGGAAGACCACGATCGACCAGATCATCGCGCGCGCCAACGCGATCATGCGTCCCTACACAGTGGACGTGAAGAACGTGGCCTGGCACAGCGTGTACGAGGTCGGCCACCGCCTCACCGACAAATTCGACGACGTTCCCGCCGGCGACACCCGGCTGCCGCGCGTCTTCATCACCGGCGACGCCTGCCACACGCACAGCGCGAAAGCCGGACAGGGCATGAACGTCTCCATGCAGGACGGGTTCAACCTCGGCTGGAAACTCGGCCATGTCCTCGACGGCCGCGGTCCCGCTTCGCTGCTGGCCACCTATTCCGCGGAACGCCAGCTGATCGCGAAGAACCTCATCGACTTCGACAAGGAATGGTCGGCCCTGATGGCGACCCGGCCGGAGGACCTGGCCGATCCGGCGGAGCTGGAAGAGTTCTATGTGAAGACCTTCGAGTTCCCGTCCGGGTTCATGACGTGCTACCAGCCTTCGGTGCTCATCGCCTCGCCGGACCACCAGCACCTGGCGACCGGGTTCCCGATCGGCAAACGCTTCAAATCGGCGCCCGTGACGCGAGTCTGCGACGCCAACCAGGTCCACTTAGGACACCACGCCCAGGCCGACGGCCGGTGGCGCATCTACGTTTTCGGACCCGCCGCCCCGGTGACGGATTTCGCCGGCTGGCTCGGGAATTCCCCGGACTCCCCGGTCGTGGCCCACACGCCGAAGAATCTGGACGTCGACGCGTGGTTCGACGTCAAGGTGATCTACCCGCGGCCGTACGAGGACGTCGATCTCGGCGAGGTCCCGGAGATCTTCCTCCCCCGGACCGGCCCGTTCGAACTGATCGACTACGAGAAGGTCTACGCGGCAGATCCGGCGGACGACATCTTCGCCGCCCGCGGCATCTCCCCCGACGGTGCGGTCGTGGTGGTGCGCCCCGATCAGTATGTGGCGAACGTCCTTCCTCTCACCGCCACCGACGAACTGGCCGCGTTCTTCGCTCCCGTCTTCAGCACCGAATAGCCGTGGAGGTTCCGCCCTCACCGGGCGATGCGCCGCCGCCCACCACAACACCAGCCGTCAGCCCGCCGGACCCCTGCCATTCGCCGCCCGGCCTCAGGAACGAAGCACCGCGGCGAGCCCTTCCCGCAGGTCCTGGACGAAATACCCGGGGACCTCCAGCGACGGGAAATGCCCGCCCCGTTCCGGTTCCCGCCACCGGACGATCTGCCGGAACCGCTCCCGCGCCCAGGGCCGAGGGGTTTTCTCCGTGTCCCGCGGATACATGCTGATCGCCGCCGGAACGTCGACGCGCAGCTCCGGATCCAGCGAATTGTGGCTCTCGTAGTAAATCCGGGCAGCCGACGCCCCGGACCGCGTCAGCCAGTACAACGTGACGTCGTCCAGGACGCGATCCCGGGAAATCGTCTCGAACGGGCTGTCCTCGGTGTCCGACCACTCCGCGAACTTGTCCAGGATCCACGCGAGCAGCCCGACCGGGGAGTCGACGAGCGAGTAGCCGATGGTCTGCGGCCGGGTCGCCTGCTGCTTCGCGTACGCCGCGCGATGCCGCCAGAAATGCCGGGTTTCCTCGGCCCACCCGCGTTCTACCTCGGTCAGCCCGTCCATCGGCAACCCGGGCGGCCCCTCCGCGAAAAGCGTGTGGATCCCGAGCACCTGTTCCGGGAACCGGCCTGCGAGAACCGTGGTGATATTGCCGCCCCAGTCGCCGCCGTGCGCCAGGAACCGGGGATATCCGAGCCTCGCCATCAGTTCCACCCATGCCGCTGCGATCTTTTCCGTGCCCCATCCGGTGACGGCCGGTTTGTCGCTGTATCCGAAGCCCGGCAAGGACGGAACCACGACGTGAAACGCCGGCGCGCCAGCGTCTTCCGGATCCGCCAGCTCGTCGACGACATCGACGAACTCGGCGACGCTGCCCGGCCACCCGTGCGTCAAGACCAGCGGAACGGCGTCCGCGCGCGGCGAACGACGGTGCAGGAAGTGGATGCCCAGGCCGTCGATGACGGTCCGGAACTGGCCGATGCGGTCAAGCCGCGCCTCGAACGAGCGCCAGTCGTACTCGGTGCGCCAGTAGTGCACGAGAGCGACCAGATCGGCGAGCGGAACGCCCTGATCCCAGCGGCGGGAGGCGGGCGCCGTTTCAGCCTCCGGAAGCCTCGCCGCGGCCAGCCGAGCCCGCAGATCGTCGAGGTCAGCGTCGGTCGCCCGGGCTTCGAAGGCGTGCACTTCGCTGGTCAGACAGGTCATGATTCCTCCTGGTCAGTGTGGAACCGGCTAAGACGGTTCTAGCAGCCGCCCGCGGCCAAGCGCAACCGGCTAAGCTGGTTCCATGCCTTCCGAGTTCCCTGATTTCCGCCTCGGCACCGTGCTCGCGACGAGCTTCACCGCGACCCTGACCGAGCGCTGCGGCGACTCTGTCGAGCGCATTCCCACCCCGCAGCGGCTCGCCGACTGGCTGGCGGTGAGCGGCCTCGCGGTGGACTCCTGCACCGCCGCCCAGCTCGAACTCGCCCGAGAGCTGCGGGAGTCGATCCACGCCGCCGCGACCACGGCCGCGCTCCAGGAACCTCTCCCCGCGTCCGCTGTCCAGGTCATCAACGACCGCAGCGCTCAGGGCCGGGCCGCGGCTGTCCTGACGCCAGACGGCGAACGGCGGTGGCAGCTCAGTTCGGAGACCGCGGTGGAAGACGCCCTCGGCGTGATCGCCGCCGACGCGATCAGCGTCATCTCGGGCGAACGGGACGGAAAACTGGCCTTGTGCGCCTCGCCGACCTGCCGAGCCGCCTTCTTCGACACCAGCCAGAGCCGCACCCGCAAATGGTGCGACATGAACACGTGCGGGAACCGGCAGAAGAAGGCGCGCTTCAACGCCAAAACCCGCGAAACCGCGGGCTGATCGCCGCCCCGGAATGCGAGCGCCCGCCGCTGTCCGGATCCGCTGAACACCGGTTTCGCGCCGCCGGAAAAGCGAGTAGGCGAGCTAAAGCTCACAACAGAGCTATGACCAGCGAAAACCTCGAGACCATACTGTCGCCACACCGGACTGCAGCGAAACGGTGGTGAACCTCAAGGAGGCGCATGTCCATTGCGGACGGTGCGTTTCCGCTCCAAGCTCTGGCAACCACGACCGGTACGCGCTGTGCGGCCAATCTCCGGCATCGGCGACGGCCCGGCCCGGCCCGGCCCGGCATCGGCGGTTTCCTTGTCCGCGCTCCGTTCCTGGTCACCACCGTCGAACCCGGCGACACGCTGCTCGCCGCCGGTCTCGCCGCCGGGCTGCCGATGCCGTACTCGTGCACCGTCGGAAACTGCGGCGAATGCCTGGTCCGGCTGCGCTCGGCCGTCGTCCTCGACCTCGACGACGGCTGACGCCCGGAATTGTCGGTGCCCGGACTTACCATGGCGGCACATCCGAGGAGGTGTGCACATGCGGGACGCCGTACTCGAGGCGGCGAGGTTCCTGGCCGCCGGACGCACCCGGCAGCTCACGCTCGAGGACGTGGCCGACCACGTCCGGTACAGCCCGTTCCACCTGGCGCGCGCGTTCGAGCGGGAGATCGGCCTGCCGCCGGGGAAATTCCTTGCCGCGCAACGGTTTCAGCTCGCCAAGGAGCTGCTGCTGGACACCGGCGAGAAGGTGGTCGACATCTGCCACGAGGTCGGGTTCTCCGCGCCGGGCACGTTCACCACGCGGTTCACCGCGGCGGTCGGGGTGAGCCCGCACCGGTTCCGGCAGCTGCCCGGCCTGCTCGCCGAGCACCCGCCGGAACCGGTGCGGGTGGCGGGCCCGGACTGCGCGGGCGGGGCGGTCACCGGCCGCGCCCTGCTGAGCCCGGCCGCGGTCGCCGCGCTCGACGGGGCGCCGGCGGTGTATGTCGGGCTGTTCTCCGCGTCGTCGGCGCGCGGCCTCCCGGTCAGCGGCTCGCTGCTGGGGCCGGACCTGGAGTTCACGCTCGTCGACGTGCCGCCGGGCAGCTACCGGCTGCTGGCCTGCGCGCTGCCGTCGGCCGCCGAGCCGCGCGCACAGCTCGCGCCGAGCGTGCAGGCGGTCGGCTCGGCCGCGCGTCCGGTGCGGGTCCGGGCCGGTCCGGTGCCGCTGTGCCAGGACGTCCGGCTGGAGGTCGCGCCCGCGTGGTCGCCTCCGGTGCTGGTCGCGCTGCCGCCGCTGGCGTCGGCGAGAGCGCAAGAATGGAGAGGCGGCTCCCGGCTGGCGAGATTAGGTTGAAGCGGGTCACTGGCCCGCTGTCAGGGAGAAAGCATGCCTGGAGTTCGAGTATTGGTCGGCACGCGCAAGGGCGCGTTCATCCTCACCTCGGACGAGGGGCGCACGCGCTGGGAGGTCGACGGCCCGCACTTCGGCGGCTGGGAGGTCTACCACCTCGCCGGTTCGCCCGCGGACCCGGACCGGCTGTACGCGTCGCAGTCCACGTCGTGGTTCGGCCAGCTGATCCAGCGTTCCGACGACGGCGGGAAGACCTGGAACCAGGTCGACCACGACTTCGCCTACGAGGGCGGGGCGGGCGAGCACCTCTGGTACGACGGAACGCAGAAGCCGTGGGAGTTCACCCGGATCTGGCATCTCGAACCGTCGCTGACCGACCCGGACACGGTGTACGCGGGCGCGCAGGACGCGGCGCTGTACCGCAGCACCGACGGCGGGAAGAGCTGGCGGGAGCTGACCGGGCTGCGCAAGCACACGTCCGGGCCGGGATGGCAGCCGGGCGCGGGCGGGCTGTGCCTGCACACGATCATCCTCGACCCGCGGAACTCGAAGCGGATGTTCGCCGCGATCTCCGCCGCGGGCGCGTTCCGCAGCGACGACAGCGGCGAAACCTGGCAGCCGATCAACCACGGCCTGCACTCCGAAGGCATTCCGGACCCGGACGCCGAGGTCGGGCACTGCGTGCACCGCATCGCCCTGCACCCGTCGAGGCCGGACGTGCTGTTCATGCAGAAGCACTGGGACGTGATGCGCTCGGACGACGCGGGCGACAACTGGCGGGAAATCAGCGGCAACCTGCCGAGCGACTTCGGTTTCCCGATCGCGGTGCACCCGCACGAACCGGAAACGGTGTACGTGGTCCCGATCCACAGCGATTCCGAGCACTATCCGCCGGAGGGAAAGCTGCGCGTGTACCGCAGCCGCACCGGCGGCGACGAATGGGAACCGCTGACCAACGGCCTGCCGCAAGAAAACTGCTACGTGAACATCCTGCGCGACGCGATGGCCGTCGACTCCTGCGACGAGGCGGGCATCTACTTCGGCACCACCGGCGGCCAGGTCTACGCCTCGAACGACGCGGGCGAGAGCTGGGCCCCGATCGTGCGCGACCTGCCCGCGGTGTGCTCGGTCGAGGTGCAGACCCTGCGATGACCACCGTCGTGCGCGTCAAGCTGCCCACGCATCTGCGCCGCCTGGCCAAGGTCGAGGGCGAGATCCAGCTGCCGGTCGAGGACCCGCCGACGCGGGACGCCCTGCTGGACGCGCTGGAACGCGCCTACCCGCAGCTGCGCGGCACAGTCCGCGACACGACGACGGGCAAACGCCGGGCGTTCGTCCGGTTCTTCGCCTGCGAGGAAGACCTGTCGAACACCGCCCCGGACACCCCGCTGCCCGCCCCGGTCCTGTCCGGAGCCGAACCGTTCCTGATCATCGGCGCGATGGCGGGCGGCTGACCCACGAACCACCTGGCCGAGGGGAAGAACCCCGGGCCTCGGCACGTCCCGGGGGCGTACCGAGGCCCGGGGCTCCACTTGGGGGGCGGGGCTTTGAGTGCGGACGGGGCTTGGCAGGTTCGCCTGCGCCGGGCCTCTTACACCCGAAGTCGGGCTGGGCCGGTTCGCGGAGACCGAGCCCCCTCACGCCCGGGGCCGGGGCTAGGCGGGTTCGCGGACACGAGCTCCCTGCCAGGTACCAGGATCTGGCGAGCTCGCTGGCACCGAGCCTGTCACGCCTAAGACCGGTCGCCGCCAAGCTAGGCTAAGCGGGCGAAGCTTGGTTCGTCTTCCAGCGGGCCACAAGCAGCGCCCCGTCCGAGTCACGACTGCGAAAAACCCAGCCCCGCAAGCGCGCTCACCCCGATTCCATGCTCACCGAGCCCGCCCCGCCGAACCGCAGCCACAGCCACCGTCCCGCCGAGCCCGGCCAGATCAGCCCCGCACCGGCTTCACCGGGTCGTGCCCCAGAGACATCAGCCCCTGCCGCCACCCCGCGTCCCCCGCCACGGGTTCCAGGTCGTCGCGGCGCGCCGCATAAACCCGGTCCACGACGTCCCGCATCACCTCGGCGTCGCTCTCGTTCACGTCCGACTTGCGCTTGCCCAGGATCGACAGCACCCGCCGCCCGGTGGCTGATCCTGCCTGGTCCGGCAGCGGTTCCGTCTCCGGACCGGCTTCCCGGGTGCGCAGCCAGTCGGCCAGCTCCCGCGAGGTCATGTTCACGACGCGGTGGAATTCCGTCCACAGCTGTCCGTCCACGGTCTCGTGCGTGGCCACCTCGATCACCTCCCGGCATCGTCGTCGCGAGTCCGGTTACCCGGACGGCCGGGAGGCAAACCCAGCTCGTCCACATAGGACAGGCCGCGCTCGGCGATCCGCGCCAGTGCGGCGCATCCCGGCTCCGGGACGCCCCTCCGGACACTTTCCACGATCGCCCGGTGGTCCTCCCACGACCGGGAAAGGTCGCGGTGTTCGGCGAGTTCCGCGAGGAGCCGGTCGGCCATCAGCCTGCGCAGCGGGACGCGGATCGCGAGCATGCTGCGCAGCAGGATCCGGTTGTGCGCGGCCTCGGCCAGCGCGACGTGGAACTCGGCGTCCGCTTCCAGGAAGCGGTCCCGGTCGGCGCGCGCGTCAGCCATCCGGTCGACCAGGTCGGTCAAGACCTCCAGTTCAGCGGCGGTCCGGCGGCGGGCGGCCAGGGCGATGATGGCCGATTCGATCGCCTCCCTGGCCTCGACCAGCTCCCGGTACTCGACCGCGTCCGAAGCGCCCAGCTGCCACGGCACGAAACGGCTCGCCGCGGGTTCCAGCACGAACGTTCCGACGCCCTGGCGCGTCTCGACCCAGCCGCGCGCCTGCAGAGTCCGGACCGCCTCGCGGACGGTCAGCATCGACACCCCGTTCGAGGCCGCGAAGTGCCGCAGCGACGGAAGCGTGGTCCCAGGAGACCATTCGCCGCCGAGGATTTTCCGGGTCATCTCTTCGACCAGCGAGTCCACGACGCTCACCCGCCGCACCCGCGCCAGCTCCGGCGGCGGACCTCTCCGTCCCGAGGTCATCGCGTCAGCGTACGGATTGACGGCACTGTTTCAAACACCTAAATTCAGGGCCGGGATGCCCACTGAAACCGAACTGCTCGCCGACCTCCGCGCGAACGTCCGCGGCGAGGTGCACGCCGACGTCCGGCGTCGCGCCGAGTACTCCGCCGACGCGTCGAACTACCGGGTCGTCCCGCAGGTCGTCGTGCTGCCGAAGGAAACCGGCGACGTTCTCGCGACCCTCGAGATCGCCCGCCGCCACGGCGTTGCGCTGACCAGCCGCGGCGGGGGCACGTCGGTCGCGGGCAACGCGATCGGGCCGGGCGTGGTCATCGATTTTTCGCGGTATCTCAACCGGATCGTCGAGGTGGACCCCAAGGCGCGGACCGCGGTCGTCCAGCCCGGTGTCGTCCTCGCCGATCTCCAGCGCGCCGCCGCCCCGCACGGGCTGCGTTTCGGCCCGGACCCGTCGACGCACGCCCGCGCGACGCTCGGCGGCATGATCGGCAACAACGCTTGCGGCCCGCACGCGATCGCGTACGGCCGGACCGCCGACAACGTCCGCGAGTTGCGCGCGGTCGACGGCACCGGACGCCAGTTCACCGCGGGTCCGTCCGGCGCCGTGCCCGGTCTCGCCGAGCTGATCGAGACCCGGCTCAGCTTGCTGCGCACCGAATTCGGCCGGTTCAGCCGCCAGGTGTCCGGATACTCGCTGGAGCACCTGCTGCCGGAGAACGGCCGGTCGCTGGCCCGCGCTCTGGCCGGCACCGAAGGCACCCTGGCCGTCACGCTGGAAGCGACCGTCGACCTGGTCGACATCTCCCCCGCCCGGCTGCTGGTCGTGCTCGGCTACCCGGACATGGCGACGGCCGGCGACGTCGTGCCCGGGCTGCTGCCGCACCGGCCGCTGGCGGTCGAAGGGCTCGACGCCCGGCTGGTCGACCTGGTGCGCAACCACCGCGGCGCCGTGCCCGCGCTCCCGGACGGCGGCGGCTGGCTGATGATCGAGGTCGGCGGCGAGACCGAAGCCGAGGCCCGCTCCCACGCCGAGCGGCTCGTCGCGGATTCCCAGGCGCTCGACCACGTCGTGCTGACGCAAGGAGCCGAGGCCGCCGCGATGTGGCGGATCCGCGAGGACGGAGCCGGGCTGGCCGGCCGGACGCCGGCGGGCGAGCAGGCGTGGCCGGGCTGGGAGGACGCCGCGGTCCCACCCGAGCGGCTCGGCGCGTACCTGCGGGATTTCGACGCTCTCCTGGACGAATTCGGCCTCGAAGGACTCCCCTACGGCCACTTCGGCGACGGCTGCGTGCACGTCCGGCTCGGCCTGCCGCTCGAACGCGACGCGTCGGTGTTCCGCGCGTTCATGACCGCCGCCGCGAAGCTGGTCGTCGGCTACGGCGGTTCGTTCTCCGGGGAACACGGCGACGGCCGGGCTCGCGGCGAGCTTCTGTCGCAGATGTATTCGGCCGAAACCATCGAACTCTTCGGCGCGGTCAAAAACCTCTTCGACCCCGGAGACCTCCTCAACCCGGGCGTGGTCGTCCGGCCGCGGCCGCTCGACGCCGATCTCCGCCGCCCGCAAGCACGTCCGCTCCCCGTCGTCGCGGGCGGATTCTCCTTCGCGCACGACGGCGGCGACTTCACCCGGGCCGTGCACCGCTGCGTCGGGGTCGGGAAATGCCGCGCCGACAACCGTGCGGCCGGCGGCTTCATGTGCCCGTCCTATCTCGCCACTCGCGACGAAAAAGACAGCACCCGCGGCCGGGCCCGGGTGCTGCAGGAGGTTGCGAACGGCTCGCTGGTTTCCGGCTGGACGGACACCGCGGTGCACGAATCTCTCGATCTTTGCTTGTCCTGCAAGGCTTGCAGCCGAGACTGCCCAGCCGGAGTGGACCTGGCACAGTACAAGTCCGAAGCTCTGCACCGGAAATACCGGCACCGCATCCGTCCGGTCTCGCATTACACACTGGGCCGGCTGCCGGACTGGATCCGCCTCCTGCACCGAATCCCCGTACTGGGCCCGCTCGTCGTCAACGCACTGATGTCGCTCCGCCCGCTCGAGAAGGTCCTGTTAGCACTGTCCGGAGTGGACACCCGCCGCCGGGCGCCGCGGTTCGCTCGCCGGTCGTTCACCCGGTCCCGGCGCAGGATCCGCGAGCAGGGGCCGGAAGTGGTGCTGTGGGCGGATTCCTTTTCCGACGGGATGGACACCGATGTCGCCGAAGCGGTCGCGGCCGTGCTCGCCGACGCCGGGTATCGCGTGCTCGTCCCGCCGCGACGGCCGTGCTGCGGGCTCACGTGGATCACTACCGGTCAGCTCGACACCGCCCGCCGGAAACTCCGCGACCTCGTGCACACACTGCGCCCGTACGCACAGGCCGGGCTCCCGATCGTCGGCGTCGAACCGTCGTGCACCGCCGTCCTCCGGTCCGATCTGCTGGACTTGTTTCCCGGC
This sequence comes from Amycolatopsis sp. NPDC054798, assembly GCF_053611505.1. Classification (NCBI taxonomy): domain Bacteria; kingdom Bacillati; phylum Actinomycetota; class Actinomycetes; order Pseudonocardiales; family Pseudonocardiaceae; genus Amycolatopsis; species Amycolatopsis sp. NPDC054798. The sequence goes on from NZ_JBSHAM010000040.1 coordinate 66,769, forward strand.
GATCCGGACGCCGAAACGGTTTCCGGCGCGGTGACGACGCTCGCCGAACTCCTCGCGAAGACAGAAGGCTGGCAGGCGCCCGACCTGTCCGGCGTGAAAGTGGTCGCGCAGCCGCATTGCCACCAGCACTCGGTGATGGGTTTCGAGGCCGACCGGGCGCTGCTGGCCGCGACCGGCGCGGAACTGCACACTCTCGCCGGATGCTGCGGCCTGGCCGGGAACTTCGGCATGGAGCGCGGACACTACGACGTTTCCCTGGCGGTGGCGGAGAACGCGCTGCTTCCGGCGCTGCGGGACAACCCGGACGCCGTGTTCCTCGCCGACGGCTTCTCCTGCCGCACCCAAGCCGATCAGCTGGCCGGAGTGCGCGGTGTCCACCTGGCACAGTTGCTGAAGCGGCGCTGACGCGCGACGTCAGCGGTCCCAGAAGCCTTGTTTCTCCAGCAAGGCGACCGCGCGCTCGCCGCCGTCCGCGAAGTGTTTCTCCACAATGGACCGGGCTCGCGAGGCCGAACGGGCGCTGAGCGCGTTCAGGATTTTCCGGTGGTCGTCGTGCGCCTTGCCCGGCCAGTCCTCGTGCGCCTCGTAGAACCCGTGCGACACCGTTTTCGCCAGGATGCCCAGGATCGAGACCAGCCGGCGGGAGTCGGCGGCGTAGTTGATCCTGCGGTGGAACTCGAAGTTCAGCCGTTCCTGTTCGGCACGGTCCACTCCGGACTCCATCCGGTCCGCCAGATCGTGCAAGGCCCGCAGGCTTTCCGGCGTCAAGTTCTTCGCCGCGCGCTCCGCCGCCAAGCCGGACACGACACCGAACACGCGGTAGTGATCGCGAATGTCGTCGCGCGTCATCCTGGCCACGAACGCGCCTCGGCGGGCGATGTGCTCCACCACGCCCTCGTGGTCGAGAGTGATCAGCGCTTCCCGGACCGGGAGTTTGCTGATGCCGAGTTCGTCGGCCAGCGCGTCCTGGTCGATCTTCGCCCCGGCGCGCAGCTGACCGGAAAACACCCGTCGCCGGATCTCGTGCGCGGCCAGCGCTTTCAGGTTCGCCGGACCGCCGCGGCGCGGTCCCGCGCCCGTGGACTCGGGCATCGCCCCGGCCTCCCCCTCTGGCGGACGTCGTACCGATAAAGTATTACATAAGCTTCCCTGTTCAAGTTTCCGCGCACCAGCGCTTACCGGGCGATGCCTGATAAAGTATTCAGCCGACTGCCTCGAAATCCACCGCACCGTCACCCCGCCGGCCAGCAGATCCGAGGAACCCATGTCCGCACCGGAAGCCTGGGAACCGTACGCCGTCACCAGCGAAGAGATCATCGAGCCCGGCCCGGTCGCCGCGCTGGCCGCTCTGTTCGACAACGGGCTGCCCGCGCCGGGGGAAGGCGACGATCTTCCGCCGCTGTGGCACTGGGTCGCGCTCCCGCGCTGGCCGGTGTCGTCGCGGCTCGGACTGGACGGCCATCCGGCACGCGACGGCTTCCTGCCGCCGGTGGAGCTGCCGCGGCGGATGCTCGCCGGGGGCGAGGTCGTGGTGCACCGCGCACCGAAGGTCGGAGAGACCGTGCGCCGGTATTCCATTGTGGACTCCGTCACCGAAAAGCCCATCCGTCCCGGGAAAACGGTGATTGTCCAGGTGTGCACCGAACTGTCCGGAATGGACGGAACCCGGCTCGTCGAGGAGCGCCAGGACCTGCTCTACCGCGAGGCGGGGCTGCCCGCCGCCGCGCCCGCGGTGCCGGAGACCGCTGCCGCGCTGGAGCCGGTGGGGTCGCCGTTCCGCCGGACCGACGGGCAGACCTGGGAGTTCGCCACCGACCCGACGCTGCTGATGCGGTTCTCCGCGGCCACCGCGAACGCGCACCGCATCCACTACGACTGGCCGTACGCGACGCGCGTCGAGGGCTATCCCGGTCTGGTGGTGCACGGGCCGTTGATGTCGCTGGCGCTGGCCGAGGTGCTGCGGCTCGACTACCCCGCCTCGCGGGTGCGCTGGATCAGCCACCGCAACCGGACGCCGCTGTTCTGCGGACAGCCCGCGCAGCTGCGGACCAGCGCCGATTCCCCTTCGATCGCGCTCGACCTGCTCGGCCCGGCCGGGCCGAGCAGCAGCCTCGTCGTCGAACTGGCCGAGGAGGGCACCGCGCCGCAGTGATCCGTCCGAGGGCCTGGCGGCAGCGTTCGGACCGATGGCATGGTGACGCAGGTGGTCCGGACGACGGAGGGAAACTGAATGAGCCGCTACGCGCAGTTCGAGAACTTGCGGGTCGACGGACCGGACGAGGACGGCGTCATCGAACTCGTCCTCGACGCGCCGCACCTCAACGCAGTGAGCGAAGCCGCCCACGGCGAACTCGCCGACATCTGGCGCGAATTCGACCGCGACCCTTCGGTGAAAGCGATCCTGTTGCGCGGCGAGGGCAAGGGATTCTCCGCGGGCGGGTCGTTCGACCTGGTCGAGAAGCTGGCGAACGACTTCGAGGCCCGCTCGCGCACCATGCGCGAGGCGCGAGACCTGGTCTACAACGTGATCGACTGCTCGAAGCCGACCGTCTCGGCGATCCACGGCCCGGCCGTCGGCGCGGGGCTGGTCGCCGGGCTGCTGTCGGACATTTCCGTGGCCGCCGCCAACGCGAAAATCATCGACGGCCACACCCGCCTCGGCGTCGCGGCGGGCGACCATGCCGCAGTGTGCTGGCCGCTGCTGTGCGGGATGGCCAAAGCCAAGTACTACCTGATGACCTGCCGCCCGCTCAACGGCGCCGAAGCCGAGCGGATCGGCCTGGTGTCGCTGTGCGTCGACGACGAAGCCGACCTCCTGCCGACCGCGCGGGAACTCGCCCACGAACTGGCCAACGGCGCGCCGAACGCGATCCGCTGGACCAAACAGAGCCTCAACCTCTGGTACCGCCAGCTCGCCGGCGCGATCTTCGACTCCTCACTGGCACTGGAGTTCTACGGTTTCGCCGGTCCCGAGGTCCGCGAAGGGCTCGCCTCGCACCGCGAACGCCGCAAGCCGGACTTCAGCCGGATCCACGAGTCCTAAGTAGACAGTCGAGGGCCGGGCTGCTCTAGGATCGGCAGTCGACCACACGGGGATCGGCGGGTGCGCATGACCGGGAAAGCGGACAGTGTCGGCCGTTCGGCGGACGCGCGGAGCAGCGGGGAACGGCTGGACGCCAATCTGCGCGAGGCGAAGGCGGGGAACCGATCGGCGGCGCAAGCACTGGTCGAGGAGCTGACGCCGATCGCCTGGCACGTCGCGCGGGCGCAGGGGCTGAGCCCGCGCGACACCGAGGACGTGCTGCAGACGGCGTGGCTCGAGCTGTTCCGGCACGCCGACCAGCTGAAGAATCCCCGCTCGCTGGCCGCCTACCTGATCACCACCACCCGCCGCGAGGCCGTCCGCAAGCGCCCCCGGCGGGTTCCGCTCAGCGACGAGATCGCCGAAACCCTCGAAAGCGACCTGCCCGGCCCCGAGGAACAGGCCCTGCGCACGGACCGGGACCGCCTGGTCTGGAACGCCTTCCGCCAGCTGTCCGACCGCTGCCAGGAGCTGCTGCGGCTGACCGTGCTCGCCGGTCGCGCCGACTACCAGCTGGTCGCCGACGCCCTGCACATGCCGCGGGGCTCCGTCGGGCCCACCCGCAGCCGCTGCCTCAACAAGCTGCGAGAGCTCCTCGCCGAGGACCTCGAAGACCACGGCGAGGAAGAACTGCCCAGCCGGCTGGACGGCTTGCTGGACAAGGCCGACCCGGCTCCCGCCGAGCTGTCCTCCCGGGTGGCGGTCACGGTGACCGCCGACGCCCCGGCCACCGTGCTGGACCGGTACTGCTTCGTCTACGTCTCCGGCGACGATCACGCGGCCGCGGAACGACTCGCCGCCGCGATCACCGAGATGCTCGCGCAGCAGGGCGTCGAGGCCGTCCCGGACGGTCCTCCGGTGATCTCCTCCTGGGCGCAGCGGTTCACGCTCCGGGCCAAGCGCGGGCTGTCCCGCTCGGAGGTCAAGCAGCGCTTGCAGAAAGTCGAGCACGCGATCGAAGTCGTCGCCTTGCAGAAACCGATGAGCGAGGTGAACGCCCAGCACGCCGACGCGGCGAACAAGCTGTTGTCCGCCGCGGGGGCGTGCGACGATTTCGTCGCCCTCGTCGGTTCGCTGCTGCTGGTGAAACACACCGACGAAACCGGCCGCGTCACGGCGTACACGCAAACGCTTTCCGTCGCGCAAGTCCGTGCGCTGGAACAGAATCAGCACCTGCTCAAGTCGCCCGCCGAATTGCTGGCGCATCTGGAAACGCTGTCGTGTGCCGGGGAAAACCGGGAAATTCCTACTGCGGACCGTGCGTCAGCGGCAGATTGAACGAATACCGCGACGCCCGGTAAACGTGCCAGCCGTATTCGACCACCCGGCCCGTTTCGTCGTAGGTGGTGCGCTGCATGGTCAGCAACGCCGCGCCGGGCGGTTCTTCCAGCTGCGCCGCGTCTTCCTCGGTCGCCAGGCGCGCGCCGATGCTCTGCTGCGCCGAATGCAGCCGGACTCCCGCCTGCCGTAGCAGCTGGTAGAGGCCCTGGGAGCGCAGTTCGTCGTCGACGACGTCGAGGATGCCGTCCGGGAGGACGTTGTTCATGATCGCCAACGGCTCGCCTCCCGTGCAGCGGATCCGCTTGAGCCGGCGGACCTGTTTCAGCTCCGGGGCTTCCAGCAGCGCGACGGTCTCGGCATCGGCCGGTTCCACGCGGTTGACCAGCACCTCCGACGACGGTGTCCCGCCTAGTCCGGCCAGGTCGTCGAACAGGCTGCTCAGCCGCAGCGGCCGGGCGACTTTCGTGCGCACCACCTGGGTTCCGACACCGCGTTTGCGCACCAGCAGACCCTGGTTCACCAGGGACTGGATCGCCTGCCGCACCGTCGGCCGGGACAGCCGCAGCCCCGCCGCGAGGTCCAGTTCGTTCGCCAGCCGGGAGCCCGCGGGCAGGCGGCCGTCGTCGATCGCGGCCCGCAGCTGGGCCGCGATCTGGGAGTACAGCGGCTCGGGGTTCGCCGGGTCCACCGCGATCCCGCGGACCGGGTCCCAGGCCGGGCTCGTGCTCATCGCCGCAGCCTACCTCGCGTATGTCCTTATGTCTTGACAAAGTCCCCGAGCGCGGGGCACGGTCGGGGCACAGCCTGCGAGGAGGACGCGATGACCACGGGGTTCGACCTCGTCACGATGGGCCGGATCGGGGTGGACCTCTACCCGCTGCAGACCGGCGTCGGCCTGGAAGACGTCACCTCGTTCGGCAAATACCTCGGCGGCAGCGCGACCAACGTCGCGGTCGCCGCCGCCCGCTACGGCCGGCGCAGCGCGGTGATCACCAAAACCGGCGACGACCCGTTCGGGCGGTTCCTGCGCCGCGCGCTCGCCGGATACGGCGTGGACGACCGGTTCGTCGGGATCTCGCCGCGGCTGCCTACGCCGGTCACGTTCTGCGAGGTCTTCCCGCCGGACGATTTCCCGCTCTACTTCTACCGTTTCCCCAAGGCCCCCGACCTCGACCTCTCCCCCGGTGAACTCGACCTGGACGCGATCCGCGCGGCGAAGGTCTTCTGGGCGACAGTGACCGGGCTGTCGCAGGAGCCGAGCCGCTCGGCCACGCTCGCCGCGCTGGAAGCCCGAGGCCGCGAGGGCGTCACCGTGCTCGACCTCGACTACCGGCCGATGTTCTGGGAGTCCCGCGAGCAGGCGCGCGAATGGGTCGGCAAAGCGCTGGAACACGCGACCGTCGCGGTCGGCAACCTCGACGAATGCGATACCGCGGTCGCCGTCCGCGAGCCTCGGGCGGCGGCGAAGGCGTTGCGGGACAAGGGTATCTCGCTCGCGGTGGTGAAGCAGGGACCGAAGGGCGTGCTCGCGGTGGACGGCACCGGCGAGGTCGAGGTGCCGCCGGTGCCGGTGGAGGTGGTCAACGGACTCGGCGCGGGCGACGCGTTCGGCGGTGCGCTGGTGCACGGGCTGTTGTCGGGCTGGGATACCAGGCGGATCATGCGGTTCGCGAACGCCGCAGGGGCGCACGTCGCCGGGGAACTCGCCTGTTCGGACGCGATGCCGACGGAAGACCAGGTACTGCGGATGCTCGGAGGAAAAGCATGAAGACCGTCGAGCGGATCGTAGCCAAACGGGTGCACGATCCGGGGGCGATCGCCGAAGCGGCAGCCGCGCGGGTGCGGGCGAAATCGCCGTTCAACGCCCAAGGCGCGGCGATGATCATCGCGGCCGATCACCCGGCCCGCGGCGCGAACGCGGTCGGCTCCGATCCGCTGGCGATGGCCGACCGGGGCGAGTTGCTGGAGCGGCTGTGCCTCGCGCTGGAGCGCCCCGGCGTCACCGGCGTGCTCGCCACCCCGGACGTCATCGACGATCTGCTGCTGCTCGGCGTCCTCGACGGCAAGACGGTGCTCGGGTCGATGAACCGCACCGGACTGGCCGGATCGAGCTTCGAGATCGACGACCGGTTCGCCTGCTACGACGCGGAAACCATCGCCCGGATGCGGTTCGACGGCGGGAAGATGCTCACCCGCATCTGCCTCGACGATCCCGTGACGCCGAGCGTGCTGGAGAACACCGCGAAGGCCGTCGATTCGCTCGCCGACCGCAAGCTCATCGCGATGGTCGAGCCGTTCCTGTCCGCCTGGGTCGGCGGGAAGATCCGGAACGACCTCTCCCCCGAGGCGGTCATCCGGTCCGTCACGATCGCGTCCGGACTCGGCCGTTCCTCGGCCTACACCTGGCTGAAGCTGCCGGTCGTCGCCGAGATGGAGCGGGTGCTGGCCGCCTCGACGCTGCCCGCCGTGCTGCTCGGCGGCGAGGTGACCGATCCGGACGCGGCGTTCGCGTCCTGGCAGCGGGCGCTGGCGCTGCCGACCGTGCAGGGCTTGGTGGTCGGGCGTTCGCTGCTGTATCCGCACGACGGCGACGTGGCCAAGGCAGTCGACACCGCGGTGGGGTTGCTGTGAACCAGTTCAGTGTTGTCATCACTCCCGAATCGGCCGGGTGGGGCTTCTCCGGCCTGCGCGTGCTGGAACTCGACGGCACCGAGACTTTCTCCACCGGCGACGCGGAAACGCTCGTGCTCCCGTTGTCCGGCAGCTGCTCGGTGTCGGTCGACGGCGAGACGTTCGAGCTGGCCGGTCGTACCGGCGTGTTCGACTCGGTCACCGATTTCGCTTATCTGCCAAGGGATGCCGAGGCGACCGTCACCGGTCGAGGCCGGTTCGCGCTGCCCTCGGCGAAGACCTCGAAGCGGTTGCCCGCCCGGTACGGCCCGGCTTCCGGTGTGCCGACCGAGTTGCGCGGGGCGGGAAACTGCAGCCGCCAGGTCAACAACTACTGCCTGCCGCACACCTTCGACGCCGACCAGCTGCTCGTCTGCGAAGTTCTTACACCGGGCGGGAACTGGTCGTCCTACCCGCCGCACAAGCACGACGAGGCGCGCGAGGGCGAAAGCGAACTGGAGGAGATCTACTACTTCGAGGTCGCCGGCGGCGGCATGGGCTACCAGCGCGTCTACGGCACCGACGAGCGGCCGATCGACGTGCTGAAAGAGGTCCGCAGCGGCGACGTCGTGCTGATCCCGCACGGCTGGCACGGCCCCTCGATGGCCGCGCCCGGCTACGACCTGTACTACCTGAACGTGATGGCCGGCCCCGGACCCGAGCGGGCGTGGCTGATCTGCGACGACCCCGCGCACGCGTGGGTGCGCCAGACTTGGGAGAGCCAAGACGTCGACCCGCGGCTGCCGTTCGGAGGCGCACGATGAGGCTGACCACCGCGCAAGCCCTGGTGCGGTTCCTCGCCGGCCAGTACTCCGAACGCGACGGCGCCGAACACCGGCTGATCCCCGGCTGCTTCGGGATTTTCGGGCACGGCAACGTCGCCGGGCTCGGCCAAGCCCTGCTGCAAGCCGCACCCGGCGGATCTCTCCCGTACTATCTCGCGCGCAACGAGCAAGGCCAGGTCCACGCCGCGGCCGCGTTCGCGAAAATGCGCAACCGGCTCCAGACGTTCGCCTGCACCGCGTCCACCGGGCCCGGGTCCACGAACATGATCACCGGTGCGGCGCTGGCGACCACGAACCGGCTCCCCGTGCTGCTGCTGCCGAGCGACGTGTTCGCCGGCCGGGGCCCGGATCCGGTGCTGCAGCAACTGGAAGACCCGCGCTGCGGCGACGTCTCGGTGAACGACGCCTTCCGCCCGGTGTCGAGGTACTTCGACCGGATCACCCGGCCCGGACAGCTGATCCCCGCCGCCCTCGCCGCGATGCGGGTGCTGACCGATCCGGTGGAAACCGGGGCGGTCACGCTCGCGCTCCCGCAAGACGTGCAGGCGGAAGCCTATGACTGGCCGGAGGATTTCTTCCGCCGCCGCGTCTGGCACGTCGACCGTCCGGTGCCCGCCCCGGAAGCCGTGACGCGCGCCGCGGAGCTGCTGCGGTCGGCGAAGGCACCGCTGATCGTCGCGGGCGGTGGCGTCGTGTACTCCGAGGCTTGGCCGGAACTGCGCGCTTTCGCTTCGGCTACCGGAATCCCGGTCGCGGACACGCACGCGGGCAAGGGCGCGGTGCCGTGGGACCACCCGTGCGCGGTCGGCGGGCTCGGCTCCACCGGGACTTCCGCCGCGAACGCCCTGGCCGCGGACGCCGATGTCGTACTGGGAATCGGCACCCGGTACAGCGATTTCACCACGGCGTCGCACACCGTGTTCGGCAACCCGGACGTGCGGTTCGTGAACCTCAACGTCGCCCGGTTCGACGCCGCGAAACACTCCGCCGAAATGGTGGTCGCCGACGCCCGGCGCGGCTTGGAAGCCTTGTCGTCCGCACTGTCCGGCTGGCAGGTCTCCGCCGCTTACCGCGCGCGGACCCGGCAGCTCGCCGACGAATGGAACCGCGCCGCCGACGCCTGCTTCGACCTCGGCCACGCTCCGCTGCCCGCGCAAACCGAGATCCTCGGCGCGCTGAACCGCTCGCTCGACGACAGCGACGTGGTGATCAACGCGGCCGGTTCGATGCCTGGCGACCTGCAAATGCTGTGGCGGGCCAGAGATCCCAAGGCGTACCACGTGGAATACGCGTATTCCTGCATGGGATACGAGGTCGCCGCGGGCGTCGGGGTGAAGCTGGCCGCGCCGGAGCGCGAAGTGGTCGTCCTCGTCGGCGACGGTTCTTATCTGATGATGGCGCAGGAACTCGTCACGCTGATCGCCGAACGGCTGAAGGTGATCATCGTGCTGGTGCAGAACCACGGCTTCGCGTCGATCGGCTCGTTGTCGGAATCGCTGGGCTCGCAACGGTTCGGCACGTCCTACCGTTATCGCGCCGATAGCGGTCTCCTGGAAGGCGACGTGCTGCCGGTCGATCTCGCGGCCAACGCGGCCAGTCTCGGCGCGACCGTCCTTCGTGCGTCCACTGTGGACGAGTTCCGGTCGGCACTGAAGCAGGCCAAGGCGAATCCGGTGACCACAGTGGTGCACGTGGAGACGGATCCGCTCGCGCCCAATCCGCCCGGCTCGGCCTGGTGGGAGGTTCCGGTGAGCGAAGTGTCCGATTTGGATTCTACGCGCGCGGCGTACGAAACGTACGAGGAAGAGAAGCGGAAGCAGCGACCGTACCTCTGACACTTCGGCCCCTGCCGAACCATTCCCGCGCCACCCTGGTCTCGTGACCGCAACAACCTCCGCATCCCGGCAACGACTAGCACTGATCGCGCTGTGCCTGCCCTTTTTCCTCGTCCAGCTCGACGCGACCGTGGTGAACGTCGCCGTCGAAGCGATCCGGCACGACCTCGGCGGCGGGCTGGGCGGCGAGCAATGGGTGATCGCCAGCTACACCATCGCGCTGGCCGCGGGCATGCTCACCGCGGGCTCCCTCGGCGACCGTTACGGCTCGCGGCGGGTATGCGTGCTGGGAATCTTCGTGTTCGGCGTCGGATCCGCGCTGTGTTCTCTGGCCCCGGGCATTTCGGTGCTGATCGTCGCGCGGACGCTGCAGGGCGTCGGCGCGGCGGCGTTGCTGCCGTGCTCGCTCGCGCTGATCGTCCGGCAATTCCCGGAACCCCGGGCGCGGGCGCACGCGCTCGGCCTGTGGGGCGGCATCGCGGCCATCGGCCTCGCGACCGGCCCGGTGGCGGGCGGCGTGCTGATCGCGCTGGCCGGCTGGCGGGCGATCTTCTGGGTCAACGTTCCGTTCGCCGTCCTCGCCATCGTGCTGACCTGGCGTTACGTCGTCGAATCGCAGCCGCGGGACCGTCGCCTCGACCCGTACGGGCTCGTCCTCGGCACCGTCGCCTTGTCCGCGCTCGCCGGCGGGCTGATCCAGGTCGGCCGGTCCGGCTGGGCGGTTCCGCTGGTCGCCGTCGGCGCGTTGACCGGCCTGGCGTTCATCCTGGTCGAGCGACGCCGGCGCGATCCGATGCTGCCGCTGGCGATCTTCTCGTCCCGCCCGTTCTCCGCCGCGAGCACCGCCGGGCTGCTCTTCAATTTCTGCCTCTACGGCACCCTGCTCTGCCTGTCGCTGTTCCTCCAGGGCCCGCTCCACCAGTCCGCGTACGCGACCGGCATGCTGACGCTCCCGCTCACCGTCGCGATCGGCATCGGGGCCACGGCCAGCGGACGGCTCACCGCGCGTTTCGGTCCCCGAGTCCCGATGCTGACCGGTTTCAGCCTCGCCGGGCTCGGCGCCGTCCTGCTGGCCGCGGCCGGTTCCCTGCCGCTGGTGGTGGCGGGCGGCGTGGTGCTCTGCTGCTGCTCGATCGCGATGCCCGCGATGACGTCGGTGGCGATGTCGACGCCGCCCGAGGAGCACACCGGACTGGCCAGCGGCGTCCTGAACACTGCCCGGCAGACCGGTGGCGCGCTGGGCACCGCGGTCCTCGGGACGCTGCTCACCGCGGGCTCGACGATGTCGCTGGCCATCCCGATGACAGTGGTCGCCCTCGGCTACGCCACCGCGGTCGGGTGCACCCTGCTGGCGACCCGCGCGCGAGAAACCTCGGCTGTCCGTGAAGGGCCCCTTGAGGGAATCTAATTCCCTCAAGGGGGCCGTAACCGACCGAAGCGGCGGGCAG
>NZ_JBSHAM010000041.1:0-77164 GCF_053611505.1 Amycolatopsis sp. NPDC054798
GCCACACTCCCCCGCGCCGTCGTCACAATCAGCTTCGGGGTGCCCCCACGAGGGCCCGGAGCAATGTCGCCGCCAGGCGACGAGCCGTCACTCCGCCGCCATCCGCTCCCGAAGACTACGAGGCCGCATATCCGTCCACACCTCGTCCACGTGCCGCATGCACTCCTCCCGGCTCCCCCGCGTCCCGTCCGCCCGCCACCCCGCCGGAATCTCCTTCTCCGCGGGCCACAGCGAATACTGCTCCTCGTCGTTCACCAGGACCTGGAACACCGCGTCCTCATCCATCAGGCAATTCCCTTCTCCATCACTGACCGGATGTTTCTTCCAGCTCACGAACCCGGGGCGCGGCAGGCAGGCCGCGCAGAGTCCCGCTGAACGTCGTCAGCAGAGTGACCACGGCAATCGACCCGCTGCAGACCAGCACCGCGGGCACCGCGGGCACGGCTTCCACGAGCCACCCGCCCAACGCGGGCCCCGCAGCCGCAGCCAATCCGCCCGTCACCCCGAGGACACCCCCGAGCCGACCCCGCAAATTGTCCGGAGTGGACAGAAGCTGATAAGTAGCAATAGCAGTATTCGCCGCGGGCGGCAAAAACGCAATAGCCGCGAACAAAGCGCCCATCACATAACCATTTCCGACGAAAACCGCGAGCGGGGTCAGCGCGGTCAACGCCCAGAAAACCCCGATGACCAGCCCGTACGCACTCATCCGCCGATGCAGGTACGGCGCCGCCAACGACCCCAGAATCCCGCCCGCCCCGAGCATCGCCGCCATCACGCCGATCTCCCCGGACGGCACCCCCCGCTCGTTCGCCAGCACGATGATCACGAGGTAATACGCGGAAAAGAACAGATTCAACGCGACCACGCACAAAACCGTCGCCCGCAACGGCGGCCGCGTCCACACCCACCGCAGCCCCTCGAGAATCTCCCGCCCGAGATGCTTCGGCGGCCCGTCCGCCGCCCGCTCCGGCTGCCTGGGCAACCGCACGAACAACAGCGACAGGAACGCGAAAACATGCGCCACCACGTCGAAGAGAAACGGCACGAACCGCCCCACCGCGAAGAGAAACCCGCCCAACGCCGTCCCGGACAACTGCCCCGCACTCGTCCGCGCGGCATTCATCGCCACCGCCGCAGGAACCTGTTCCTCCGCCACCAGCCGCGGCAGGCTCGCCTCCTCCGCCGGTTCGAACAACGCCCGGCTCAGCCCCATCACGACGGCCACCACAATGAGCATCCACACATCCGCGACGCCCCAGTACAACGCGAGCACCAACCCGGCCGCGGCCACCGCCTGCGCCGCTTCGCACCCGAGCATGATCCGCTTGCGCGGCCACCGGTCCACCAACGCCCCGGCAGGCAATCCCGCGACGAGCTGACTGATCGCGACCGCCCCGAGCACGAGCCCGGACTGCGCGGCCGACCCAGTGAGCGCGAGCACCAGCAAGGGAAAGGCGATGGTGGTCGTGCTGAACCCGGCTTCGGAGACGACCTGGCCGGTCCAGAGAAGCCGGTAGTCGCGATTGCCTGCGATCCCGCTCATGCCTCACCTCCCGGGCAATCTGCGGCAGCCCGCGAAGGCCCCGCGAGGCCAACCGCGCCGAGCGTGGCCCGAGAAGCCGCCTCACCCCGCAACAACCGACGACCGCGATCACCTGCGATCCCGCTCATGCCGCGCCTCCCGGATAATCTGCGACGGCCGCGAGGCCAGTCGCGCCGGGCGTGGCCCGAGAAATCTCCTCAGCCCACAACAACCGATAACCGCAACCTTCTGCAATCCCGCTCATGCCCCACCTCCCAGACCGTCCGCAGCAATAGCCCCGGCGGCGACCCCGGATCCGCCCGGAATCCGCCCCGCCATTCCCCGCCACCCGGCGACCACGACCCCGCTCACGCCTCATCACCCCGGCAATCCGCCGCGATGGCCCGCAACGCGTCCGCGAATCCCGCGGCCACCCCGGCCACCGTCTCCCGGGTGTGCTGATCCGGCTGGTAGTACCAGGAGAACTCCAGCTGCCCGTCCCGCACCCCGCCGACGACCTCCAGCGCGTGCGGCGACCGGTGGGCCGGGTCCTGGTCCCGGCCGAGCGGCGGGAGCGACCGCAGGAACAAGCCGTCCCCGGAGCCGGTGTTCTCGCCTTGCCCGAGGTAGTTGAACGCCACCCGCGGCGCGTCCCGGCCGAGGTCGGGGAAGCGGAAGCAGCGCAGGACCCCGTGCCCGAACCCGTTCCCGGGCACCGCGCGCAGCTGCCGCCGGACCGATTTCACCAGGTTCCGCCAGCTCGTCGCCGGATCGACCTCCAGCGCGACCGGGAACAGCGTCGTGAACCAGCCGACCGTCCTGGTCAGGTCGACGTCGTCCAGGATTTCCTCGCGGCCGTGGCCTTCGAGGTCGATCGCGACGGCGGGCTCGCCGGTCCAGCGGGTGAGGGTCCAGGCCAGCGCGGTCAGCAGGACGTCGTTGATCCTCGTCCGGTAGGCGCCGGGGGCCAGGTGCAGCAGGGCGTCGGTGTCGCGCTCGCCGACGCGGACCGCCACCAGCTCCTGCGGTTCCGGAGCCGCGCCCGTCCGGTCCACCGGGATCTCGCATCCGGGCAGGGCACGGGCCCAGTGGGCGCGTTCGCCGTCCAGCGCGCCGGATTCGGCGAATTCGCGCAGGCGGCGCGCCCAGTCCCGGAAGGACGTCGTTTTCGGGCCAAGGTCGGGCTTTTCCCCGGCTTCGATCTGCCGGTAGGCCCGTTCGAGGTCTTCCAGCAGGATGCCCCACGAGACGGCGTCGACGACCAGATGGTGTGCCACGAGGAAGAGGCACGGGTTGTCGCCGTCGTCGGACAGGAGGGCCCGCAGGTGCGGCGGGCGGGCCAGGTCGAAGCTCGCCTGCGCGTCGTCGGCCGCGCGCTCCAGGTCCACAGTGGACACTGTGTGCAGGACTGCCCCGGGATTGACCGGGTCGTTGTGCTGGGTCCACCCGTCGGCGGTCTGCTCGAAGCGCAGGCGCAGCGCGTCGTGGTGCGCCACCAGCGCCTCGATCGCCTGGCGCAGGACTTCCTCGTCCACCGGGCCGTTCAGCTCGATCAGCACGGACTGGTTGAAATGCGCGGGGTTCGCCGGCGAGGAATCCAGGAACCAGCGCTGGATCGGGGTCAGCGGAGCGGCCCCGACCACGGCCTCGCGGTCGTCCTCGGCCGAATCCGCGGGCTGGACCACGCTCGCCAGCTCCGCGACCGTCTGGTGCGTGAACAGGTCCTTCGAGCGCATCGCCAGCCCGGCCTGCCGGGCGCGGTGCACGACCTGGATGCTGAGCAGCGAATCCCCGCCGAGTTCGAAGAAGTTGTCCTCGGCTCCGACGCGCGGGATCCCGAGCACCTCGGCCCAGACGTTCGCCAGCAGCTGCTCCAGCTCGGTGCCCGGGGCGACGTACTCGGCGGTCTGCAGCGCCGACAGGTCCGGTGCCGGAAGGGCGGCGCGGTCGATCTTTCCGTTGGGGCTCACCGGAACCTCGTCGAGCGGCACGAAGACCGACGGGACCAGGTAGTCCGGCAGCGTCTCGCCGAGGAAAGCGCGCAGCTGGGCGGTTTCGCCGACGACGTAGGCGACCAGCCGCTTGTGCCCGCCGGCTTCGCGGGCCGCGACGACGGCCTCGCGCACGTCCGGGTGCCGCCGCAGCGCCGCCTCGATCTCGCCGAGTTCGACGCGGAACCCGCGGATCTTGACCTGGTCGTCCACGCGTCCGGCGAACTCCAGGTCGCCCGTCGCGTTCTGCCGGACGACGTCGCCGGTGCGGTACATCCGCGATCCCGGCGGGCCGAAGGGGTTCGCCACGAACCGGTCGGCGGTCAAGCCCGGCCGGGACAGGTAGCCGCGCGCCAAGCCGATGCTGCGGACGTACAGCTCGCCCGCCGACCCGATCGGCACCTCGCGCAATCCGGCGTCCAGCACGTGCGTTTCGGTGTTCCGGATCGGTTTGCCGATCGGCAGCGGACCGCCCGGCGACAGCGGTTCGCTCCACGAAGTCACGACGGTCGTTTCGGTGGGCCCGTACGCGTTGATCATCCGCCGTCCCGGAGCCCAGCGGGTGACCAGCTCGGCCGGGCAGACGTCCCCGCCGACGACGATGGTGCGCAGGTCCGGCAGCGGCACGTCCGGCACGGTCGCCAGCGCGACCGGCGGGAATTGCGCGTGCGTGACCCGGTAGTCCGCCAGCAGCTCGGCCAGTTGAGCGCCGAGCAGCGGGCCCTCGGGCGGCACGACGAGAGCGGCGCCCGCGGGCAGCGTCATGCAGAGTTCCGAAACCGAGGCGTCGAAGCTGGGCGAGTTGAACGCCAGCACCCGGTCGCCCGGCCGGATCTGGAAATGCTCGATTTCGGCGGCGGAGAAGGACGCGATACCGGCGTTCGGCACCACGACGCCCTTGGGCCGCCCGGTCGAACCGGACGTGTAGATGACATACGCCGGTTGCTCCGGGTCGACCGGCACCCCGAGGTTCGTGTCGGCGTACTCCCCGGCGTCTAGTTCTCCGTCCACGACGAAGACCGGGTCGGCGTCGCGCAGCATGAACTCGATGCGCTCGGAGGGATAGCCCGGGTCGACGGGAAGGAACGCGGCCCCGGTCTTCGCCACGGCCAGCTCCGTGAGGACGAGCGCGGTCGAGCGGGGCAGCCGGACGGCGACGATCCGTTCCGGGGCGGCTCCCCGGTCGACGAGCAGCCGGGCCAGCTGATTCGCCCGGGCGTTCAGCGCGGCGAAGGTGATTTCCCCGGCAGCGGACAGCAGTGCGGGCGCGTCGGGCGTCCGCGCGACCTGGGCTTCGAACAGCTGTGCCAGCGAGGCCGCCGGGACAGCCACGCCGGTGTCGTTCCAGGCGCGCAACTGGTCCGCCTCGGCCTGCGGCAACAACGGCAGCGATTCCATCGGCTGGTCCGGCTGACCAGCGAGAACGGTCAGCGCGGTCAGCAAACGGCCGGCGAAGCGCTGGATCGTCTCAGGGTCGAACAAGCCGGTGGCGTAGTTGATCGCGGCGTGCAGCTCCCCTTCGTCCTCCTCGAATTGCACGAGCAGGTCGAAGGTCGCGCTCGTCGCGGGCAGAGCGACCTCCTCGGCGACGAGCGCGCCGCCGCCCGGCCGGTCGCCGGTGTTCTGCAGCACCACCATCGCCTGGAACAGCGGCGTCCGGCTCGGGTCGCGGGCCGGCTGGGCGGCGTCTACCACGCGTTCGAACGGCACGTCCTGGTGCGCGAACGCGTCGAGCACCGTGTCTCGCACTCCGGCGAGGAAGTCGCGGAACGACCCGCGCGAGTCCACTGTGGACCGCAGGACGAGGGTATTGACGAAGAAGCCGATCAGGCGTTCCAGCTCGGCTCGTTCGCGGCCGGCGGTCACCGTGCCGACCGCTACGTCCTCCTGCTCGCACCAGCGCGCCAGCACGACCTGGAAAGCCGCCACCAGCGTCATGAACAGGGTGCCGTGCTGCGCGCCCGCGAGTTCGCGGAGGTTCGCGGCGACCTCGGCGGGGATGTCGAAGCCGAACCACTCCCCCTCGCTCGTGCGCACCGCGGGCCGCGGGCGGTCGGTCGGCAGTTCGAGCGGCGCGAGCCCGGCGAGCCGGTCCCGCCAGTGGTCGAGCTGCGCGTCGAGGTCGGGGCTGTCGAGGAAATCCCGTTGCCAGGCGGCGAAATCCGCGTACTGCACCGGCAGCGCGGGCAGGTCCGGCTCCTCGCCGCGGACGTACGCGGCGTAGCAGGTGTCCAGTTCGGCGGCCAGCACCCCGGCCGACCAGCCGTCGGTGACGATGTGGTGCAGCACCAGCAGCAGGACGTGGTCGCCGGATTCCTCCCGGAACAACCGGGCGCGCAGCAGCGGTCCGGTCCGCAGGTCGAAGGGCCGAAGCGCTTCGCGGACAAGCGTTTCCTCGTCGAAGTCCTCGACCGGGAGTTCTACCGGCGCGGGCTCGTGGACGAATTGGACGGCATGGCCTTCGATCGCGTCGAAGGTGGTGCGCAGCGATTCGTGGCGGGCGACAACCGTGTTGAGGGCTCGCCGCAAGGCGTCGACGTCGAGTTCGCCGCGCAAGCGCAATGCCGTGGGCGAAATGTACTCACGGCCGCCCGGCTCGAATTCGTCCAGGAACCACAAGCGCTGCTGAGCGAACGACAACGGCAGCGCACCGTCGCGCGCGACGACCGGGATCGCTTCCGGACCGGCCTTCCGCGAAGGAAGCCCGGCGGCGAACTGGCTGAGCGTCGGCGCGGAGAACAGCATCCGCGGCGACACCTCGACGCCGAACTCGGCCCGCACCCGGGAGGTGATCCGCATGCTGAGGATCGAATCGCCGCCGAGTTCGAAGAAACTGTCGTCGGCGCCCACCCGGTCGATTCCGAGGACGTCGGCCCAGATCGCGGCGAGCCGCTGTTCGGCGGTCGTCCGCGGCGCGACGTACTCGGCGGTTCCGGCGCGGCCGGGGGCGGGCAGCGCGCGGCGGTCGAGCTTGCCGTTCCGGTTGAGCGGGAGGGCGTCCAGCGACACGAACGCCGACGGGACCAGATGCTCCGGCAGCCGTTCGCGCGCCCATTCGCGCAAGCCCTGGGATTCGCCGACGACGTACGCGACAAGCCGGCCTTCGCGGGCGATGACGGTGACGTCGGCGACCGCGGGATGCCGCCGCAGGACTGTCTCGACCTCGCCCGGTTCCACCCGGAACCCGCGGATCTTGACCTGGTCGTCGACGCGGCCGAGGTAGTCGAGCGAGCCCTCGGAGGTCCACCGGACCTGGTCGCCGGTGCGGTACATCCGCGCTCCCGGCGGGCCGAAGGGGTCCGCGAGGAACCGGTCCGCGGTGAGCCCCGGCCGCCCGAGGTAGCCGCGCGCGAGCTGCGGTCCGGCGAGGAACAGCTCGCCGGGCAGGCCGGGCGGCACGGGCTCGCCGGTGTCGCCGAGGACGTAGGCCCGGAAATTGGTCAGCGGACGGCCGATCAGCGGCTGGTCCCCGATGACCGGCGCGTGGATCGAGTCGACGGTCGCTTCGGTGGGCCCGTAGTAGTTGTGGCCGGTGACGTCGGCGGCGGCCAGTTGCCGCCACAGCGTTTCGGTCGCCGCCTCGCCGCCGGTGATCACCGTGCGGGGCCGGACTTCGCCGGTCGCCAGCCCGGCGTCCAGCAGCTGCTGGAGGTAGGCCGGGGTGAGGTCGAGGAGGTTGAGCCCGTGCGCGCGGGCGGCGCGGACCAGGGCGCGCGGGTCGAGCCGGGTGTCGTCGTCCAGCACGTGCAGTTCATGCCCGTCGAACATGGCCAGCAGCGGTTCCCAGGACGCGTCGAAGGCCAGCGACGCGGTGAGCGCCGCTCGTTCCCGCCCGCGGTCGAGGAAGACGGCGCGGTGCGCGACCAGCAGGTTCACCAGCGCGCGGTGCTCCACGACGACGCCCTTCGGCGTTCCGGTCGAGCCTGAGGTGTAGATGACGTAGGCGGCGGTGTCCGCGTCCGGCCGCTGCGAAACGGGCGCGGGAGGCGCGTAACTCTCCTCCGGCCTGCCCAGCACGACCACCGGGCGCGCGTCGTCCAGCAGGAAGCGGAGGCGTTCGTCCGGCAGATCCGGGTCGAGCGGCAGATACACCGCGCCTGCCTTGAAAATCGCCAGGACGGCGACCACGGCCTCGATCGACCGCGGCAGCAGGACGGCGACCACTCGCTCCGGCCCGGCACCCCGCTCGATCAGCTCCCGCGCCAGCTGAGTGGAGCGAGCGTCGACCTCCGCGTAGTCCAGGACAGTGTCGTGGAAGACAAGCGCGGTCTCGTGCGGCATCCGCGCGACCGTCGCTTCGAACACGTCCAGCACTGTCTCCGCCGGAAGGTCGGCCGAATCGCCGTGTCCCAGCGCCAGCACGTGGTTCCGCTCGTCCGCGGTGAGCGGCGAGAGCGAGCCGACGCGCCGGTCCGGGTCGGCGGCGATCGCGCGCACCAGCTGGGCGAGGTGCCCGGCGAGCCGCTGGGCGGTGGTCTCGTCGAACAGCTTCGGGTCGTAGGACAGTTCGAGCCCGAGCCGGTCGTGGAGATAGGCGGTGAGGTTCAGCGGATAGCTCGTGGTGTCCAGCGATTCCACGTCCAGCACCCGGACGCCGTCCTGCCCGCTGTCTTCGATCGGGTAGTTCTCGAAGACCACGACGCTGTCGAACAGCGACGCGCCCGCCGGAACGCCGGTGAAGGTCTGCAGCTGCGAGAGCGCCAGGAAGTCGTACCGGCGCACGTCCGCCTGCTCGGCCTGGATCGCGCGCAGCCATTCGGCGGCCGACTGTCCATTTCGGACTTCGATCCGCGTGGGCACGGTGTTGATGAACATCCCGATCATCGCTTCGACCCCGGGCAGTTCCGGCGGCCGCCCGGACACCGTGGTCCCGAACAGGACGTCCGGCTCGCCGCTGTAGCGCGCGAGCAGCAGCGCCCACGCTCCCTGCACGACGGAGTTGACTGTCAGCGCGGCGGTTTTCGCCATGTCGCGCAGTCCCGCCGATTCCTCCGCGGACAACTCGACCAGCACCGTCGCTCCGGATTCCGCCCGGTGTGCTTCGCGGGGCCGGCGGTCGTACGGCAACGGAGTCGGCGCGGCGAAGCCGTCGAGCACTTCGCGCCAGTGTTCCTCCGCTGCGGCGCGGTCCTGCTCGGCCAGCCACGCCAGGTAGTCGCGGAACGGCCGCCGCGGCGTCAGTTTCGCGGGCGTGCCTTCGACAATCGCCGAGTACTGCTCGCACACCTCGCCGAAGACCTGGGCGGTGCTCCAGCCGTCGAGCAGGACGTGGTGCGAGGTCCACAGCAGCTGCACCTCGTCGTCGGCGATCCGGGCGATCTCCAGGCGCATCAGCGGAGGGTTGGCCAGGTCCATGCCCGCCGCCAGATCGGCTTCGAGCAGTTTCGCCAGTTCGGCCTGCTGGGCTTCCGGAGCGAGGCCGCGCCAGTCGTGCTGCCCGACCGGCACCCGGACGCCGCGGTGGACGCGCTGCACCGGCTCCTCGACGCCGTCCCACACCGTGCTGCTGCGCAGGATCGGCGTCCGGTCCGCCACCCGCTGCCAGGCCTCGGCCAGCGCGCGCGGGTCCCGGACCCCGGCCAGCCGCAGCCGGAACTGGTCGAAGTACGCGCTCGACCCGGTGTCGACCAGGCTGTGGAACACCATGCCCGCCTGCAGTGCCGTCAGCGGGTAGATGTCCTCGACCTCGCTGCCGTCCCCGGCCAGCCGGTCCACCGTCGCCTGGTCGAGCCGGGCGAGCGGGAAGTCCGACGGCGTGCGGCCCCCGGCGGCGGCGCAGTGCGCGATGATTTCCCGCAGTGCCGCGACAGTCGCTTCGGCGAGGCCGCGGACGGTCTCCTCCTCGTGCACCTCAGCGGAGTATTCCCAGGTCAGGTGCAGTTCGCCGGATTCGACCACGCCGACGACGTCCAGCAGGTACGGACGAGTGCTGTCCGGTGCCGAATCGTGGCCGAGGCTTTCCCCGCGGCCCTGGTAGAGCCCGTCCGCCTCGGTTCCGACGTCCCAGCGGCCGTGGTAGTTGAACGAGATCTGCGGCGTCGGGTCGTTCCGGAGCGGGGCATCGCTCAGATAGCGCAGCGCTTCGTAGCCGACGCCCTTGTTCGGGATCGCGCGCAGCTGTTCCTTGACGGACTTGAGGATCGCGTCCCAGCTGTCGCCGGGCACGGTCAGCGCGACCGGGTACTGCGCGGTGAACCAGCCGATCGTCCTGGACAGGTCGAGCGGCGCGGCGAGGTCCTCCCGGCCGTGGCCTTCCATTTCGAGCACGACCTGGGACCGGCCGGTCCAGCGCGCCAGCGCCCGGGCAAGAGCGCTCAGCAGGATGTCGTTGACCTCGGTCCGGTACGCGCCGGGCACGTCCTGCAGAAGCGCGGAAGTCTCCGCCCGGCCAAGGGAAACCGACACCGAGCGCGCCGATTCGGCGGTGTTGCGCCCGGAGCGGTCGACGGGCAGGCCAGCGTCGACGCCGTGCAGCACGCTCCCCCAGTACTCCGCCTCGTCGTCCAGTCCGCCGGAACGGACGTGGTCAGCGAGCGTCCGGGCCCAGTGCGTGAACGAGCTGCCCGCCGGTTCCAGCGGTTCGCCGTGGTAAGCCCGTTCGAGGTCGCCGAGCAGGACGCGCCAGGACACTCCGTCCATGACGAGGTGGTGCGCGGTCAGGAACAGCTGCGGCGACCGGTCCCGGAAGGTGAACAGGACCGCACGCCACACCGGGCCGTCGACGATGTCCAAAGAGGTCTGCGCGGCCACTGCCTCGGCGTGCATCGCCGCCGGCACGTCGTCCACTTCGGACAGATCGGCGTGCCGCAGGATGTCCGCCGGTTCGCTGGCGGCCGGTTCCTGCTGCCAGCTTCCGTCCGCCGGGGAGAACCGCATCCGCAGTGCGGCGTGGCGGGCGGTCACTTCCGCGACCGCCGCGGTCAGCCGCGCAACGTCCACTGAGGACAGTACAAGGTGGACGGACATGGTCAGCCGCCACGGCCGCTCCAGATGTTCGAACAGCCACGACTGGATCGGCCCGAGCGGCGCCGGCCCGCTCTGCTCCGGCGCCTGCGCGACCGGGCCGCCGGTCGTGACCACGCGGCCCAGTTCCGCGATGGTCTGGTGCTGGAAAAGATCCTTCGACGACACCGTCAGCCCGGCCTGGCGGGCGCGGGAGACGACCTGGATGCTGAGGATCGAATCGCCGCCGAGGCCGAAGAAGTTGTCCTCGACCCCGACCTGGTCGACGCCGAGCACTGTGGACCAGACTTCGGCAAGGGTGGTCTCGATGTCGGTACGCGGTGCCACGTAACGGTTTTCAACCCGCGCGCCGGGTACGGGCAGCGCTCGGTGGTCGAGCTTCCCGTTCGCGTTGAGCGGCAATTCGTCCAGCGCGACGAACACCGCGGGAATCATGTGCGCGGGCAGCGAGCGGGCGAGGAATTCGCGCAGCACCGTGGTCCCGGGCACCGTCCCGGTGAGGTACGCGACCAGCCGCCGCGCGTCCCCGGTGCCGTGCGCGACGGCTGCCGCGCCGGTCACGTCCGGATGCGCGGACAGCGCCGCCTCGACCTCGCCCAGCTCGATCCGGAAACCGCGGATCTTGACCTGGTGGTCGGCCCGGCCCCGGTAGGCCAGTTCGCCGTCCGCGGTCCAGCACAGCAGGTCGCCGGTGCGGTACATCCGGGTGCCCGGCTCGCCGAACGGGTCCGCGACGAACCGGGACGCGGTCAGGCCCGGCCGGTTCAGGTAGCCGCGCGCCAAGCCCGCGCCCGCGACGTACAGCTCGCCGGTGACGCCGGGCGGAACCGGTTCGAGGCAGGAGTCCAGGACGTAGGCGCGCAGGTCCGGGATCGGCACGCCCACGGTCGCGCGGTCGTCGAGCACGCGGTAGGTCACGTGCACGGTGGTCTCGGTGATGCCGTACATGTTGACCAGCTGCGGACCGTCCGGATGCCGCCGACGCCATTCCTCCAGGCGCACCGGGTCCAGCGCCTCGCCGCCGAAAATCACGCAGCGCAGGCTCAACGGCGGCGACGGCAGCGAGCCGAGCCGGTAGAACGCCGACGGCGTCTGGTTGAGCACAGTCACCTGCTGTTCGGCCAGAAGCGCCAGGAACTCCTCCGGCGAGCGGACGGTGTCCGCCGGGACCACCACGAGGCGGCCGCCGTGCAGCAGCGCGCCCCACAGTTCCCACACCGAGAAGTCGAACGCGTAGGAGTGGAAGAGCGTCCAGACGTCCTGCTCGCCGAAGCCGAACCAGTGCTCGGTCGAGGAGAACAGCCGGGTCACGTTGGCGTGCGGGACGAGCACGCCCTTGGGCACGCCGGTGGAGCCGGAGGTGTAGATGACGTACGCGGTGTTCTCCGGACGGACCGCCACCCCGGGGCCAGTGTCCGGCTGGCCGTCCGCCGCGACGGTGTCCACGACGCACACCGGCTGCGCGTCGGCCAGCATCGCCTCGATCCGCGCGGCCGGGTAGTCCGGATCGACCGGCAGATAGCCCGCGCCGGACTTCAGCACCGCGAGGATCGCGACGACCAGGTCCGCCGAACGCGGCAATCGCAGGGCCACCAGCCGTTCCGGCCCGGCCCCCTCGGCGATCAGCCGGTGCGCCAGGCGGTTCGCCCGCCGGTCCAGCTCGCGGTAAGTCAGTTCGACGCCTTCGCAGGTCACCGCGACGGCGTCCGGCGTGCGGGCGGCCTGCGCGGCGAACAGCCGGTGCAGCGTCGGCGCCTGAGGCGCGACGGCGACCGGATTCCACTCTCGCAAAACGCGGTCGCGTTCGTCGGCGGTGATCCACGGCAGCCGGCCGATCGGCTGCTGCGGCGTCGCCGCGATTCCGGCCAGCAGGATGCGCAGCCAGCTGCTCAGCCGCTCGATCGTGGCCGCATCGAACAGGTCGGTGTTGTAGTTGACGACGGCGTCGAGCCGCCCAGCGGTCTGCTGGAAGTGGATCGCCAGGTCGAAGCCGGCGGTCACGATCGGCGGGGCGACTTCCTCGACGGCGAGCCCGGGCAGCGCGGGGCGGGCGTCGGGGGTGTTGTGCAGCACGACCATGACCTGGCACAGCGGGGTGCGGCTGGGGTCGCGTTCGGGCTGGACGTCGTCCACGACGCGGTCGAACGGGACGTCCTGGTGCGCGAAAGCGTCGAGCACGGTGTCGCGGACTTCGCCGAGGAAGGCGTCGAAGCCGCGGTTCAAGTCCACTGTGGACCGCAGGACGAGGGTGTTGGCGAAGAAGCCGACCAGACCTTCCAGTTCGGTGCGTTCCCGGCCGGACACGACGGTGCCGACCGCGACGTCGTCCTGTCCGGACCACCTCGCGAACAGCAGCTGGCAGGCGGCGAGCAAGGTCATGAAGAGCGTGCTGCCCTGCTGCCTTGACAGCTCCGCGAGCCGGGCGGTCGTGCCGACCGGGACGCTGAACTCGTGCAGCGCGCCGTTCTTCGTGCGGACGGCCGGGCGGGGCCGGTCAGTGGGCAGTTCCAGCGGTTCGAGACCGGCGAGCCGGTGCCGCCAGTAGCTGAGCTGGCCGTCGAAATCGGTGCGGTTTCGTTGCCAGACCGCGTAATCGGCGTACTGCACGGGCAGCGGCGGCAATCCGGGGTCCTCGCCGCGCGTGAACGCGGCGTAGCAGGCGGCGAGTTCGCTCAGGAGCACGCCCGAGGACCAGCCGTCGGTGACGATGTGGTGCAGCACCAGGGTGAGAACGTGGTCGTCGGCGGCGAGCCGGGTGAGCGCGGCGCGCAGCAGCGGGCCGGTGTGCAGGTCGACCGGTCCGGTCGCCGCGGCCAGCGCGGAGTCCAAGTCTCCGTCGACCGCCTGGAGATCGACGGCGTGCGGCGGGTGGACGATCTGCACGCCGCGGCCGTCGACCGTCGCGAAGGTGGTCCGCAGGGATTCGTGCCGGGCCACCAGCGCGGTGAGCGCCTGGTTCAGTGCGTGGACGTCCAGCTCGCCACGCAGCCGCAGCGCGGTCGGCGACACGTACTCGGTGCTGCCGGGGTCGAATTCGTCGAGGAACCAGAGTCGTTGCTGGGCAAAGGAAAGCTGAGCCTCGAACGGTCCTTCGCCTCGAGGCAGGAGCGGGATCGCCTCCTGCGGCGCGGACGCGGCGGGCAGCTGCGCGGCCAGCAGCGCCGGGGTCGGCGCGGTGAACACCAGCCGGGCGGGGACGTCGGCGCCCAGTTCCGCGCGCAGCCGCGCGACCACCCGGATGCCGAGCAGCGAATCGCCGCCGAGCGCGAAGAAATCGTCGTCGACGCCGATGCGCTCCAAGCCGAGCACCTCGGCCCAGACTTCGGTCACCAGCTGTTCGCGTTCGTCTCGCGGAGCCGTGTACTGCGCTGACGCGGAAATCTCCGGCTCCGGGAGCGCCCGGCGGTCCAGTTTGCCGTGCCGGGTCAGCGGAAGCTGGTCGAGGTGAACGAACGCGGACGGCACCAAGTGCGCGGGCACCGTCCTGGTCAGTCCGGCTCGCAGTTCGGCGGGATCGGCGTCGCCGACGAGGTACGCGACAAGCCTGCCGTGGCGCGCGTCCACGGCGGCGTCGACGACGTGCGGCTGGGCGCGCAATGCGGCTTCGACCTCACCGGGCTCGATCCGGAAGCCGCGGACCTTGACCTGGTCGTCGGTCCGGCCGAGGTGTTCCAGCTGGCCGTCCGCGGTCCAGCGGGCCCGGTCTCCGGTCCGGTACAGGCGGGTCCCGGGCGCGCCGAAGGGGTTCGCCACGAACCGGTCGGCGGTCAGTCCCGGCCGGCCGAGGTAGCCGCGCGCGAGCTGCGCGCCCGCGAGGCAGAGTTCGCCCGCGACCCCGGCCGGGACGAGCCGGAGCTGTTCGTCGAGGACGTACGCGCCGACGTTTCCCAGCGGACGGCCGATCGACGGCCGGTCCCCGGTCACCGGAGCCCACGTGGAGTCCACAGTGGACTCGGTCGGTCCGTAGTAGTTTCCGGCGGCGGTGCCGGACGCGGCGAGTTCTCGCCACAGGTCCTCGCCGATGGCCTCGCCGCCGACCATCAGGAATCGTGGCCGCTGCTCGCCTTCCAGCAGTCCGGCGGGCAGCAGTTGCCGCAGGTAGGACGGGGTCACGTCGAGGAAGCCGATGCGTTCCTCGCGGACGTAGCGGATCAGCTCGGCCGGGTCGAGGCGGGTTTCATCGCTGATCAGGTGCAGTTCGTGGCCGTCCGCCAGCAGCAGCGGGCCTTCCCACGACGTGTCGAAGGACAGCGACGCCGTGAGCGCCACGCGCAACCGGTCGCGGCCGAAGGCGGCCCGGTGGTTGACCAGCAGGTTCACCAAGGCCGAGTGCTCGACCACAACACCCTTGGGCGTGCCGGTCGAACCCGACGTGTGAATGACGTAGGCGGCGTCCGACGGCTGCGGCCCGGCCGGGCGAGGACCGTCAGCGGGAGTGCCGAGGCGGTCCAGCACCACCACCGGCCGAGTGTCGGCCAGCAGCAGCTCGATCCGCTCAGCGGGCAGGGCGGGATCGATCGACTGGTGCACCGCCCCGGCTTTGAGGACCGCGAACAGCGCGATGATCGCGTCGGCCGAGCGCGGGAGCAGGACGGCCACCACGCGTTCCGGCCCCGCGCCTCGCGCGACGAGGTCCGCGGCGAGCGCGTCGGTGCGGGCGGCGAGTTCGGCGAAACTCAGCCGGACGTCGCCGCAGACCAGGGCGGTCGCCGTCGGCTGAGTCCTGGCCTGGCGGTCGAGGAGGTCCACGATCGTGCCGTCCGGGACGTCGAGCGCCGAACCGTGCCAGCCGAGCAGCCGGGCTTCCTCGGTTTCGGTGGTCAGCGGGAGGTCGGCGATCCGGCGGCCGGGATCCGCGGCGATCCCGGCCAGCAGCCGCAGCAGGTGCGCGATCAGCCGGTCGATCGTCCCGGCCTCGAACAGGTCCGTGCTGTACTCCACGAGCCCGGCCAGCGCGGCGCCGGATTCCTCGAATTCGACGGTGAGGTCGAAGTTGGAGGAATCCCGCGCCACGCCGGCCGGTTCGGCGGCCAAGTCCGGGAACACCGGTCCGGCGCCGGAGGTGTTGTGCAGCAGCACCATGACGTCGAACAGCGGGTTGCGGCCGGGATCCCGGCCCGCGTGCGCGGCGTCGACCACTTCCTCGAACGGCACGTCGTCGTGAGCGAAGGCGTCGAGGACGGTCCGCCGCGCCGCTTCCAGGTGATCGGCGAACGAAGCCGACTGGTCCACTGTAGAGCGCAGGACGACGGTGTTGACGAAGAAGCCGACCACCCGCTCCAGCTCCGGGCGGTCCCGGCCGGAGACGACGGTGCCGAGCGCGATGTCCTCCTGGCCGGTGTAGCGCGCGAACAACGCCTGGCAGGCCGCGAGCAGCACGGTGAACAGCGTGGTTTCCGAGGTGCGCGCCAGGTCCGCGAGCTGGCTGGCGACATCCGCGGGAACGGCGAACTCGCGCACCGCGCCAGCCGTGCTCCGGGCGGCCGGACGCGGCCGGTCAGTCGGCAAGTCCAGCGGCGTCACCCCGGCCAGCTGCCGGGACCAGTACTCCAGCCCGGCCAGACGAGTCGGCCGGTTCTGCTGCCACACCGCGAAATCCGCGTACTGCAACGGTTGCGGGGGCAATTCCGCGCGCTCGCCGTCGCGGTAGAAGAGACCGAGTTCTTCGGTCAGCACGCCCATCGACGCGCCGTCGGTGGCGATGTGGTGCACGCACACCAGCAACACGTGCTCGGCCAACCCGAGCCGCACGAGCACCGCGCGCAGCAACGGCCCGTGCGTGAGGTCGAACGGCCGCGAATACTCGACCCCCAGCACAGCGTCGAGGTCTTCCGGCGCCGCATCCACCACCGGGAGCGCGACCTCATACGGCGGCTGGATGATCTGCGCGGGTTCGCCGTCGACCTCTTCGAAGGTCGTGCGCAGCGGTTCGTGCCGGGCGACCAGCAGCCGCAAGGCGGCGGCCAGTGCGTCGACGTCCAGCTCGCCGGTCAGGCGCAGGGCGAGCGCACTGTTGTACTCGGAATCGTCCGGGCGAAGCCGACTGAAAAACCACAGCCGGCGTTGCGCGGACGAAAGCGGGACGGGGCCGGAACGGTCGGCGGCGGCCGGGATCTCCGGCGCTCGCCCGGCCGTTCCGGCCATCCGGCGGCGCAGCGCTTCCTGCAGGTGAGCGGGCAGCGCCGCGATGCGGTCTTCACGGGACGCGGTCATGGGGAGTCCTCACGATTCCAGTTCTGCGGCAAGCCGTTCCAGCTCGCTCAGCACGAGGTCTTCGACGGTTTCGGCCAGCGCCGCGACGGTGCGCGCGGCCATCACGTCGGCCGGGGTCAGCCGGACGTCGAACAGCGCGCTGGCTTTGGCGGAGATGTGCAGGCTGCGCAGCGAATCGCCGCCGAGGGAGAAGAAATTGTCCTGGGCGCCGATCCGGTCCGCGCCGAGCACCTCGGCCCAGATCCCGGCGAGCGCGCGTTCGGTCTCCGTCTCCGGCTCGACCTGCCCGGTTTCCGCTGTCCGAGGGGCGGGCAGCGCGCGCCGGTCGAGTTTTCCGTTGGCGCTCACCGGAAGCCGGTCGAGCGCGACGAACACCGACGGCACCAGGTAGTCCGGCAAGGACCGGGCCAGGAACTCCCTGAGTGCGTTTTCGGTGTTTTCCCCCGCGGCCGAAACCACATAGGCGACCAGCTGTTTCACGCCCGGCTGGTCTTCCCGGACGAGCACCGCGGCCTGCGCGACGTCCGGATGCTTCGCCAGCGCGGTCTCGACCTCGCCCGGTTCCACCCGGAACCCGCGCAGCTTGACCTGGTCGTCGCGGCGGCCGAGGAATTCCAGCGTGCCCTCGGGCGTCCAGCGGACGAGGTCGCCGGTGCGGTACATCCGCTGTCCCGGCGGGCCGTCCGGGTCGGCGACGAACCGGTCCGCGGTCAGCCCCGGCCGGTCCCGGTAGCCCCGGGCCAGGCCCGCGCCGGCCAGGCACAGCTCGCCGGGCACGCCCGGCGGCACCGGGCGCAGGTCCGCGTCCAGCACCCGGACGCGCGTGCCGTCCAGCGGGCGGCCGATCGGGATCCGCTCCGGAACCGCGCCGTCCATCGGAAAGGCGGTGGCGAACACGGTGGTCTCGGTCGGGCCGTAGCCGTCGACGATCCGCAGCCCCGGGCACGCGGCCAGCACCCGCCGCACGGCCTCCGCCGGGACGACGTCGCCGCCGGTCCAGACCTCGCGCAGGCCGGTGAAGCACTCCGGCGTTTCCTGCGCCAGGATCCGGAAGAGCCCGGCGGTGACCCAGACCGCGGTCAGGCCGTGCTCGCGGACGAGGCCGCGCAGCAGCGGCGCGTCGATGCCGGAGCCCGGGCCGGTGACGACCCAGCCGCCGGTGAGCAGCGGCACCCACAGCTCGTAGGTCGAGGCGTCGAACGCCAGCGGCGAATGCAGCAGGACCCGTTCGTGCGCCCCGCCGCGGAACCGGTGGTCGGCGGCCAGCGCCGCGATGTCGCGATGGCGCACCACCACGCCCTTCGGCGTCCCGGCGGAACCGGACGTGTACATCACGCAGGCCGCCTGGTCCGGGTCCACGATGAGGTCCGGATCGCTGTCCGGCTCGTCGTCCACAGAGGACAGCAGCACCGTCTGGCCGAGCGGGTGTTCTTCCGCCGCGACGATGAACCGGACGCCGTCGAGCAGCGTCCGCTGCCGTTCGAGCGGAGCGCGCGTGTCGATCGGCAGGTACGCGCCGCCCGCCTTGGCCACCGCCAGTTCGGCGATCACCGCGTCCGCGTGGTCCACGGCGAGCCCGACCGGTTCCTCCGGCCGCAGCCCGAGCCCGGCGAGCCGGTTCGCGAGGCGGTTGGCCCGCCGGTTCAGCTCGGCGTAGGTGACCGGTTCGCCGCCGAGGACGGCCGCGAGCGCGTTCGGCCGGACCCGGACCTGCTCGGCGAACAGGCCGGGCAGCGACCGGGGCTCCGGTTCGCCGCAGGTGTCGGCCTGTTCGGCGAGGAACTGGGTCTCCGCCGGGGTGACGACCGGGACCGCGCCGAGCGGGCGGGCGCCGTCCGAGGTCAGGCCGCTGAGGATTTCCAGCAGCCGGGCCGCCAGGGCGGTCACCGTCGCGGGATCGAACAGCGCCGGGTCGTAGCCGACGTCCACCGACAGCTCCGGACCCGGCGAGGCCACCACGGTGACCGGGAAGTTCGTCGTCTCCCGGGCGGACAGGTCGCGCACGGTCAGTCCGTGCCCGGCGGACGCGCCGGTGATCGGGTAGTTCTCGAACACCACCAGGCTGTCGCACAGGTTCACCCCGCCCGGCAGTCCCGCCCAGCCCTGCACCCGCGCGAGCGGGACATGCCCGTGCCCGCGTGCTTCGGCCTGCGCCGCCTGCAATCCGGCAAGCCACTCCGCCACGGCGGCACCGCGGTCCACAGCGACCCGGACCGGCAGGGTGTTGATGAAGATGCCGGGAATGTCGTCCACCCCGGGCACTTCGGCCGGGCGGCCGGAAGCGGTCGCTCCGAACACGACGTCACTCTGTCCACTGTAAACAGAGAGTAGCAGTGCCCACGCCCCCTGCAGCACGACGTTGTGCGTGAGGCCGTGGCGTTTGACGAACGCGTCCAGCCGGGCGGTGGCTGGCCGATCCAGGCGGACGGGCAGCCATTCGGCCGAGCACGGGGCGTGGCCGGACGGCGGCGTCCGGTCGGCGGGCAGCTGCGTCGGGCCTTCGATCCCGGCGAGCGCGGTGCGCCAGAACTGTTCGGCGGCGGCCTGATCGTGCTCGCCCAGCCAGGCGAGGTAGTCGCGGAACGGGGGCCGCGACGGCAGCGGCTGCCCGGCGTAGGCCGTACAGACGTCCGAGAGCACCTGGAAGACGCTCCAGCCGTCGAGCAGGACGTGGTGGAACGTCCACAGCACCTGGACTTCCGTCTCCGAGAGGCGGGCGAGCGCGACCCGGGCCAGCGGCGCGACGGCCAGGTCCAGGCCCGCTGCCCGGTCTTCGGCGAGCAGCCGCGCCAGCTCCGCTTCGCGGCTGTCCACGTCGGTCCAGTCGAGGTGCCGGACCGGCAGCTCGGCGTCGCGGTGCACGACCTGCACCGGCTCGTCCACCCCGGTCCAGACGAACGACGTGCGCAGGACCGGCGTCCGGTCCACGACCTGCTGCCACGCCCGGCCGAGCCGCTGCGGATCGGTGACGCCTTCGAGCACGAAGGTCGCCTGCTCGAAGTACATGCCCTGAGCGGTTTGCGACAGGCCGTGGAAGACCATCCCGCCCTGCATCGGGGTCAGCGGGTAGATGTCCTCGACTGCTCGCCCGTCGACCAGTTTGTCCACAGTGGACTGGTCGAGCGCGGCCAGCGGGAAGTCGGACGGGGTGCGCCCGCCCGCGCCCGGCTCGGCGCAGTGCGCGATGATTTCCCGCAGCGCGGTCAGCATCCGCCCGGCCAGGGTTTCGACGGCGTCCCCGGCGGTGGCGTGGGACCAGGTCAGTTCCAACACGCCCGCTTCGACGCGGCCGACGACGTCGAGCACGTGGGTCCGGGGCGCGTTCGGATCGACGTCGGCGTCTAGGCTACCGACGCGGAAAAGCCCGCCTTCCGCCGCGCTGAACTGCCCGAGGTAGTTGAAGCTCACCTGCGGGTCGATCGCCGGTGCCGTGCCGGTCAGGTAGCGCAGCGCGCCGTAGCCGATCCCTCGCCGGGGGATCGCGCGCAGCTGTTCCTTCACGGACTTCAGCGCGGGACCCCATTCGTCCGGGACGTCCAGCGCCACCGGGAACATGCTGGTGAACCAGCCGACCGTCCGGGACAGATCGATCCCGTCGAACAGGTCCTCGCGGCCGTGGCCTTCGAGGTCGATCACCGGGATCTCGCCGGTCCAGTCCCGCAGCACGCGGCCCAGCGCGGTGAGCAGCACGTCGTTGACCTGCGTCCGATAGACCTCGGGGACGTCCTGCAGCAGCGCCCGGGTTTCCTCCGCGGTAAGGGAAACGGTGACCTCGCGGGTGTCGGCGATGACGCCCGGTTCGGCCGAGGCCACCGGCGGAAGGGACCGCCAATGGGCGAGTTCGTCGTCGAAACCGCCCGCCTCGGCGTGTTCGGCGAGCCGCCGGGCCCAGGCGAGGAACGACGTCGTCTTGGGTTCGAGGGCTTCGCCCCGGTAGGCGGTTTCCAAGTCCTCCAAGAGAATCCGCCACGAAACGCCGTCGATGACCAGGTGGTGCGCGGCCAGCAGCAGCCGTCGCCCGTCGACGACCGCGTTCAGCAGCGGGCCGCGTGCGACGTCGAAAGCGGGCTCGCCGACGAGCAGTTCCACTGGGCCGGGCGCGTCGCTGTGCTGTGTCTGCCCGAAGCGCAGGCGGAGGGCGTCGTGGTGCGCCCAAACCGCTTCCAGCGCACGCCGCAGCGCTGCCTCGTCGATGTCCTCG
Source organism: Amycolatopsis sp. NPDC054798 (assembly GCF_053611505.1). NCBI lineage: Bacteria > Bacillati > Actinomycetota > Actinomycetes > Pseudonocardiales > Pseudonocardiaceae > Amycolatopsis > Amycolatopsis sp. NPDC054798. The sequence continues at coordinate 20,894 of NZ_JBSHAM010000041.1, forward strand.
GCGAACTCCAGCACCACCCGCTGGTCGAACCGCTCCGGCTGGGTTTCGAAGTACCAGCGCTGGATCGGCGTGAGCGGCGCGTCGCCGACAACCGGGCCCTGCTCGGCTTCCGGGCCGCGGTCGCCACCGGCGTGCGCGGCCAAGGCGGCGAGAGTCGGATGCCGGAACACCTCGTGCGGCAAGAGGATCAGCCCGGCGCGGCGGGCCCGCGAAACGACCTGGATGCTGAGGATCGAGTCGCCGCCGAGTTCGAAGAAGTTCGTCTCGGCGCCGATTTCTTCGACGCCCAGCACTTCCGACCAGATCCCGGCCAGCACCCGTTCGGCCTCCGTCGCCGGGGCCGTGCGGACGCCGGTCGTGCCGAAGTCCGGAGCGGGCAGAGCGTGCCGGTCGAGTTTTCCGTTGCCGGTCAACGGCAACCGGTCGAGCCGGACGAACGCGGCCGGAACCAGGTAGTCCGGCAGGGTCCGGCCGAGGAACGCGGGCAGGCCGTCCGCCTCGCCGGTGTAATAGGCGACGAGCCGCTTCACGCCGTGGTCCTCCCGGGCGAGCACAGCGGCCTGGGAGATGCCGGGATGCGCCGCCAAAGCGGCCTCGACCTCGCCGGGTTCGATCCGGAACCCGCGGATCTTGACCTGCTCGTCCACGCGGCCGGCGAAGTCCAGTTCGCCCCGGGCGGTCCAGCGGACGAGGTCGCCGGTGCGGTACATCCGCTCCCCCGGCGGCCCGAACGGATCGGGCAGGAACCGCTCGGCGGTCAGTCCGGGTTCGCCGTGGTAGCCCCGCGCCAGGCCGGCGCCCGCGAGGTGCAGTTCGCCGAGCGCACCTGGCGGCACCGGCCGCAGGTCCGGGCCGAGGACGTAGGCACGCGTGTTGTCCAGCGGCTTCCCGATCGGCACGACGTCCGGCACCGGGCCGAGAACCGGATGCGACAGGGCGAAGGTCGTGGTCTCGGTCGGGCCGTAGACGTCCACGACGGTCGTGTCCGGGCAGGCTTCCCGCACCCGCCGCACGGCGGCCGACGGGACGGCGTCGCCGCCGGTCCAGACCTCCCGCAGCCCGGTGAAGATCTCCGGGGCTTCCTTCGCCGCGAGCCGGAACAGGCCGGTGGTGAGGAAGGCGGCGTTGACCCGGTGCTCGGCGAACAGGCGGCTCATCGTTTCCAGATCGAGGTCCCCGGGCGGGGCGACGATGACCGTGCCGCCGTTGAGCAGCGGCACCCAGAGTTCGTAAGTCGAGGCGTCGAAGGCCTGCGACGCGTGCAGCAGGACCCGGCGATGCTCGGCGAAGCGACGGTCCGCCGCCAGCGCGACGATGTCCCGGCGGCGAGGGGCCACGCCCTTCGGCTTTCCGGTCGAACCCGAGGTGTACATGACGTACGCCAGGTTGTCCGGATCTGCCTGCGGGAGCGGGACATCCGCGGTCTGCTCGCCGGGAAGCACTATGAGTCCACTGTGGACCTTCGTCGCGGTCTCGCGCCAGGTCTCGTCGGTGACCAGGATTTTCACCCCGGACAGGAGAGTCTTCAGCCGGGGTTCGGGGGCGCGGGTGTCCAGCGGCAGATAGGCGGCAACGGCTTTGACGATCGCCAGCTCGGCGACGATCAGCCCCGGCGAACGGTCCATCAGGACGCCGACGAGCGTCTCCGGTCCCGCCCCGAGCGAAACCAGATACCGGGCGAGCCGGTCGGCCCGCCGGTCCAGCTCCACGTAGGAGAGGCTGATCCCGTCGCCCGCCACCGCGACCGCTTCCGGCGCGCGCCGGACCTGCGCGGCGAACAGCCCGGTCAGGTCGTCGTCCGGGAGCGGCTGGACGGTGTCGTTCCATTCGACCAGCACCTGGTGCCGCTCTGCTTCGGTGAGCAGGTCGATGTCCTCCAGCGACCGGTGCGGGTCCGCGCCGAAAGCGTCGAGGACGGCGGTGAGCTGCCGGGTGATCCGCTCCGCGGTCTGCGCGTCGAACAGATCGGGGTCGTAGCCGACGTCCAAGGTCAGCTGCTCTCCCGGCGACGCGACGACGCTGATCGGGTAGTTCGTCGTCTCGGCCGCGTCGACGTCGCGCAGCCGCAATCCCCGCGTCGAGGCTTTGTCGATCGGATAGTTCTCGAACACCACGATGCTGTCGAAAAGGCTTCCCCCGCAACCGCTCCACGCCTGCAGCTTCGTCAGCGGCAGGTGGCCGTACCGGCGGGACTCGACCTGTGCGGCCTGCAGTCCGGCCAGCCATTCGGTCACGTCGGCTCCGGTCACGGCGACGCGCACCGGCAGGGTGTTGATGAAGATGCCGGTGATGTCGTCCGCGCCGGGCAGATCGACCGGACGTCCGGAGACGGTGGTGCCGAAGCAGACGTCGCGCTCGCCGCTGAGCCGGGCCAGCACCAGCGCCCAGGCGCCTTGCAGGACGGTGTTGAGCGTCAGACCGGCCCGGCGGGCGAAGTCCCGCAGCCGTCCGGAGTTTTCGACCGGCACGCGCAGCCATTCCGACGACCGGCTGGTGTGCGCCTGCGCCGGGGCCCGGTCGTAGGGCAGCCGAGCAGGCGCGACGAGACTGCCGAGTTCGCGCCGCCAGTGTTCCTCGGCGGCGGCGTCGTCCTGCCTCTCCAGCCAGGCGACGTAGTCGCGGAACGGCGGCCGTTCGGGAAGCTCGGCGCGGGAGTAGGCGGCGAAGACGTCGGACAGCACGCCGAAGACGCTCCAGCCGTCGAGCAGGACGTGATGGAACGTCCAGAGCACCCGGACCTCGGTGTCGGACAGTCGCGCGAAAGCCAGTCGCAGCAACGGCATTTCGGTGAAATCAAGCCCCTGGGCCCGGTCCTCGGCGAGCAGGTCCTGCCACGCCTGGTCGCGCTCGTCCGGAGTCCGGTCGCGCCAGTCGTGGCGGGCGATCGGAACTGGAACCTGCCGCTGGACGACCTGGACCGGCTCGGGCACGCCTTCCCAGGCGATCCGAGTCCGCAGCACCGGCGTCCGGTCGACCGTCTGCTGCCAGGCCCGTTCCAGGGCAGCCAGATCCTCGACGCCGTCGAGGACGAAACCGACCTGCTGGAAGTAGACCCGCTCCCCCGGCTGGGACAACGCGTGGAACACCATCCCGGACTGCATCGGCGTCAGCGGGTAGACGTCCTCGACCTCCCGGCCGTCGCCGACCAGGTCGTCCACTCCTACCTGGTCGAGGGCGGCGAGCGGGAAGTCCGACGGAGTGCGCCCGCCCGCGGCGGGGTCGGCGCAGTGCCGGATGATTTCGCGCAGGGCGGTGGTCATCGCGGCGGCCAAGGTGTCCACAGTGGATCGATCATGGACGCCTTCGGCGTAGTACCAGGTCAATTCCAGCTCGCCGGTTTCGACGCGGCCGACGATGTCCAGCAGGTGCGCGCGAGCCGAGCGGGGACTTTCGTCGGATTCCAGCCGGCCGGAGCCGAACTGACCGAGGTAGTTGAAGCTCACCTGCGGGTCGATCTCCGGGGCGGTGCCGGTCAGGTAACGTAGTGCGCCGTAACCGATCCCGCGTCGCGGCACCGCGCGCAGCTGTTCCTTCACCGACTTCAGCGCCGCGCCCCAGTCTTCCGGGACATCCAGCGCCACCGGGAAGACCGTGGTGAACCAGCCGACCGTCCGCGACAGATCGACGTCGTCGAACAGCTCCTCGCGGCCGTGGCCTTCCAGATCGACCACCGGCGTCCCGCCGGTCCATTCGCGCAGGACCCGGCCGAGCGCGGTCAGCAGCACGTCGTTGACCTGCGTGCGATAGACCTTCGGGACGTCTCGCAGCAACGCCCCGGTCTCCACCGCGGACAGCCGGACGGTCACCGAGCGCAGCGAAGCGTTAGTCGCGTCTCCTCGGCCGTCGACCGGCACCGTGGTCCGGCCGGACACACCGCGCCAGTAGCCCAGTTCCTCGTCGAACCCGCCTTCGGCGGCGTGCTCGGCGAGCCGGATCGCCCAGTCGCGGAAGGACGTCGTGCGGGGGCCGAGATCGATCGGCTTGCCCTGCGACGCCTGGCCGTAGGCGCGCTCGAAATCCTCGAGGAGCACGCGCCAGGAGACGCCGTCGACCACGAGGTGGTGCACCGAGAGCCGGTCCTGGTCGAACCGGACCAGCGGTGCTTCGGCGCCGACCGGACCGTTCTCCTGGAGCCAGTGGGTTTCCCCGCGGGCGAAGCGCATCCGGAGCGCGTCATGGTGCGCCAGCAGCGCCTCGACGGCCGCACGTGCCGCGTCCGCGTCGACAGTTCCTAGCTCGACGAACTGGTGGAAATGGTCCGGCTCGGCGGTTTGCGTCGCGAAGAACCAGCGCTGGATCGGCGTCAGCGGCACCGGGCCTTCGACCGGACCGCGTTCGACGGCTGCCGTCGCGGTGCGGGCGGCCGCGGCGAGCGCGGCCGGGGTGCGGTGCGCGAACAGGTCGCCGGGCTGCAACTCCAGCCCGGCCCGGCGGGCACGGGAGACCACCTGCATGCTGAGGATCGAATCGCCGCCCAGCTCGAAGAAATCGTCGGTCGCGCCGACCCGTTCGACGCCGAGCACGTCGGCCCAGATCTCCGCGATCGCGCGTTCGCGTTCGGTCCGCGGCGCGACGTGGTCCCGCGCGCCGAACTCGGGCGTCGGCAACGCCTGCCGGTCCAGTTTCCCGTTGACGTTCACCGGGAACCGCTCCAGCCGGACGAACGCGGCGGGCACCATGTAGTCCGGCAGCGTCCGGCCGAGGAAGTCCGCCAAGTCGCCGGTTTCGCCGACGACATAAGCGACCAGCCGCTTCACGCCGCCGTCCGAACGCGCCAGCACGGCCGCCTGCTCGACGCCCGGATGTTCGCCGAGCGCGGCCTCGATCTCGCTCGGCTCGACCCGGAAGCCGCGGATCTTGACCTGTTCGTCCACCCGGCCGACGAATTCGAGCACGCCCTCGTCGTTCCAGCGCACCAGGTCGCCAGTGCGGTACATCCGCTCCCCCGGCGGCCCGAACGGATCCGCGACGAACCGCTCGGCGGTCAGCCCGGAGCGGCCGAGGTACCCGCGCGCCAGCCCGGCGCCGGCGATGTGCAGCTCGCCGGGCGCACCGGGCGGCGCGAGCCGGAGGTCGTCGTCGAGGACGTAGACCCGGGTGTGGTCGAGCGGTCCGCCGATCGGGACGACGTCCGGCACCTCGCCGGGCAGCGGGTGCACGGTCGCGAACGTGGTGGTCTCGGTGGGGCCGTAGACGTCGGCGACCAGGGTGTCCGGGCAGGCTGCCTGGACCCGGCGCAGCGCGGCCGCGGGGACGGCGTCGCCGCCGGTCCAGACTTCCCGCACGCCCGCGAAGACCTCCGGCGATTCCTGCGCGACCAGGCGGAACAGCCCGGTGGTGAGGAACGCGCCGGTCACGCCGTGCGTCGTGAGCGAGCGGCCGAGCGTCTCGACGTCGACGTCTCCCGGCGGGGCCAGCACGACGGTGCCGCCGTTGAGCAGCGGCACCCACAGCTCGTAGGTCGCGGCGTCGAAGGCCTGTTGCGAATGCAGCAGAATCCGGTCGTGCCGGGCGAACCGCTGGTCGGCGGTGAGCGCCACGACGTCGCGATGCCGGGCCGCCACGCCCTTCGGACGGCCGGTCGAACCGGACGTGTAGATGACGTAGGCGAGCTGTTCGGGATCGACGCGGACAGCTAGCGGGGTGTCCGGTGCGCTGCTCTCGCCGGTGATGATGGCGCCGGTGTGGACTTCCTTGGCGGTTGCCAGCCACACCTCGTCTGCCACCAAGACAGCCGCGTCGGCCTCTTGCAAGAGCAGCCGCAGCCGCTCGGCGGGGGCGCGCAGGTCCAGCGGCAGGTACGCGCCGCCAGCCTTGACGATCGCGAGTTCCGCGACGACGAGTTCCGGCGAGCGGTCCATCAGGACAGCGACCCGGTCCTCTTTCTGCACGCCCGTCGCGAGCAGCCGGTGAGCCAACCGGTTCGCGCGGACGTCGAGTTCGCGATAGGTGATCTGCTCGTCGTCCGTCACCAGCGCGACAGCGTCCGGGGTGCGCCGGGCTTGAGCCTCGAACAGCTCCGGCACGGCCGCCTCTGGGACCGGACGGGCAGTCGCGTTCCGCTCGGCGAGCAGGTCCGCGATCTCGGCGTCGGACAGCATCGGCACCCGGGACACCGGCTCGTGCGGGGCCGCGATCATGCCCCGGACCAGCGCTTCGAGGTGTGCCGCGAGCCTTGCCGCCGCCGCGTCGCCGATCCGAGCGGGGTCGTGCGTGAGGATCAGCGACAGCCGCCGCCCGGGATAGGCGACGACGCCCAGCGGGTAGCTGGTCCGCTCCGCCGCGCGGACGTCCCGCAGCTCGGACACCTCGTCGATCGGATAGTTCTCGAAGACGACGATGCTGTCGAACAGGCTGCCGCCGCCGCTCCAAGCCTGCAGTTTCGTCAGGCCGACGTGCCCGAACCGGCGGGATTCCGCTTGCGCCGCTTGAAGATCGCGAAGCCAGTCCGAGACCCCGCGGGCGCCGTCGAGCCGGACGCGCACCGGGAGAGTGTTGATGAAGATGCCGGGAATGTCGTCCGCGCCGGGCAATTCCGCCGGACGGCCGGAAACCGTCGCGCCGAAGCACACCTCGGTTTCGCCGCTGTAGCGCGCCAGCAACGCGGCCCAGGCACCCTGGACGACGGTGTTGACCGTCAACCGGTGCCGCCGCGCGAAGGCGTACACCGCGGCGGACGTCTCGTCGTCCAGCTCCACCGGGATCCGGCCGGTCGAACTCGACGTGTGCGTGCGGACGGCGGGCCGCTCGACCGGCAGCGGAGTCGGCGTCACCCCGGCGAGTTCGGCCCGCCAATGCTCCTCGGCGCGCTCGTCGTCCTGGGCGGCCAGCCAGGCCGCGTAGTCGCGGAACGGCGGCCGGACCGGCGGTTCTTCGCCGCGCAGCAGGGCGACGACGTCGGAGAGGATGCCGAAGACGCTCCAGCCGTCGAGCAGGACGTGGTGGAACGTCCACAGCACCCGCACCCGGGTGGCGGATTCCCTCGCGATCACCAGCCGCGCCAGCGGGGCTTCGCCGAGTTCGAATCCTTCCGCCAGGTCCTCTTCCAGCAGCTGCTGCAATGCTTTCTCTGCGTCCACAGCGGACCAGTCCAGATAGGACACTGGCAGCTCGACCGCGCGGTGCACGACTTGCAGCGGCTGAGGAACGCCGTCCCACACGATCCGGCTGCGCAAAATCGGGGTCCGCTCGACGATCCGTCGCCACGCGTCGCCGAGCCGCTGCGGATCGGGCACGTCGTCCACAGTGAACGAAACCTGTTCGAAGTAGACACGGGCCCCGGGCTGCGCGAGGTCGTGGAACACCATCCCGGCCTGCATCGGCGTCAGCGGATAGATGTCCTCGACCTCCCGGCCGTCGCCGACCAGTGCGTCCACTCCTGCCTGGTCGAGCCCGGCCAGCGGGAAGTCCGACGGCGTCCGGCCGCCCGCCTCCGGCTCCGCGCAGTGCCGGACGATCTCGCGTAGCGCCTCGGCCATGGCGGCGGCGAGTCTGTCCACAGTGGCCTTTTCATGGACGCCCTCGGCGTAATGCCAGGCCAGCTCCAGCTCGCCGCCCTCGACCCGGCCGACCACCTCCAGCAGGTGCGGACGGACAGTGCCGGGCGCGACGTCCAGCGAGAGTTCGCGGTGCAGTGCCGGATACAGGTCGCCGGGCAGGTCGAACTGGCCGAGATAGTTGAAGCTCACCTGCGGTTCGATCACCGGAGCCGAGCCGGCGAGGTACCGCAGCGCGCCGTAGCCGATCCCCCGGCGCGGGACCGCGCGCAGCTGTTCCTTGACCGCTTTCAGCGCCGCGCCCCAGCCGTCCGGGACGTCCAGCGCGACCGGGAACATGCTGGTGAACCAGCCGACCGTGCGCGACAGGTCGACGCCGTCGAACAGTTCCTCGCGGCCGTGCCCTTCGAGGTCGACGACCGGCTGCTGCCCGGTCCAATCGCCCAGCACCCGGCCCAGCGCGGCCAGCAGCACGTCGTTGACCTGCGTCCGGTACGCCCGCGGCACTTGGCGCAGCAGGGCGTGCGTCTCGTCCGCGGTGAGCCGGGCCGTGACGACGCGGGCTCGGCCGAAGGTGTTCTCCGCGGTCCCGTCGACCGGGAGCGGGGTCGGCGCGGGCAGTTCCCACCAGTGCGCGAGTTCGTCGTCGAAGCCGCCTGCTTCCGCGTGCTCGGCGAGCTTTCGCGCCCACTCGCGGAAGGACGTCGTCCGCGGGCCGAGGTCGATCGGCTCGCCGCGCACAGCCTGCTGGTATCCACGGTCGAGGTCTTCGAGCAGCAACCGCCACGACACGCCGTCGACCACCAGGTGGTGCGCGGCCAGGTGCAGCGTCCTCGGCTCACCGCTCAGCGACCACCGCAGCAGCGTGTGTCCCTCGCCGACGGCGGTGTTGTGCTGATGCCAAGCGTCGCGGTCATGGCTGAACCGCATCCGCAACGCGTCGTGCTGCTCGGACAACGCGGCCAGCGCTGTGATCAGCGCGGTCAAGTCGACGTCGGCGGGCAGCTGGACGGCGATCGTCTGGTCGAAGCGGTCCGTGTCCAGCCCGAAGAACCAGTGCTGGATCGGGGTCAGGACGACGTCGCCGCTTTCCGGGCCGCGAGCCGGGATCGCCGTGGCCTCGGCGACGGCCGGGGCGAGCGCGGCGATGGTCTGGTGGCGGAACAGATCGGCGGTGGTCACGCTGAGCCCCGCCTGCCGGGCGCGAGCGCTCACCTGGATGCTCAGGATCGAATCGCCGCCGAGGGCGAAGAAGTTGTCCTCGACGCCGACGCGGTCGAGGCCGAGCACCTCGGCCCAGATCCCCGCGAGCACCGCTTCCCGCTCGGTGCGCGGCGCCACCGTCTTCTCGCTGGCGACCTGGGGCTCCGGCAGGGCGCGGCGGTCGACCTTCCCGTTGGCGGTGAGCGGCAACTGGGCCAACGGAACGATCACCGACGGCACCAGGTAATCCGGAAGCGTGCGGCCAACGGACCGGCGGAGCGCTTCGGTGTCGACAGCGTCCACCGGGTCCGCCGCGACCACGTAGCCGACCAGCTGTTTGCGTCCGCTGACAGACCGGATCGTCACGAACGCCTGCGCCACCTCGTCTTCGGCGGCCAGTGCGCGTTCGATTTCGGCCGGTTCGACGCGGAAGCCGCGGATCTTGACCTGGTCGTCCACGCGGCCGAGGAATTCGAGCGTCCCGTCGGTGCGCCACCGGCCCAGGTCGCCGGTCCGGTACATCCGTTCGCCCGGGAGGCCGAACGGATCGGCGACGAACCGGTCCGCGGTCGCGCCCGGCTGGTCGAGATATCCCCGCGCGAGCCCGGCGCCGGCGATGCAGACCTCGCCGGCCGCGCCGCGCGGCAGCAGGCGGAGCCAGTCGTCGACGACGTGGATCCGGACGTCCCGCAGCGGCGTGCCGATCGGGATGACGTCCGGGACGTCGGCCGACATCCAGTACGAGGTGGCGAAAGTGGTGGTCTCGGTCGGGCCGTAACCGTCCACGACGGCGATTCCCGGGCAGCCGTCGAGGACCCGGCGCACCGCGGCCGGCGGCACGACGTCGCCGCCGGTCCAGACCTCGCGCAGCCCGGCGAAGCACTCGGGCGTCTCCTCGGCGAAGAGCCGGAAAAGCCCGGCGGTCAGCCAGAGCGCGGTGATCCGGTGCTCCGCGGCCAGCCGCTGGATCGCGTCGGCGTCCAGGTCGCCCGGCGGCGCGACCACCACAGTGCCGCCGTTGAGCAGCGGTACCCACAGCTCGTAGGTCGAAGCGTCGAAGGCCAGCGGCGAATGCAGCAGGACCCGCTCGTGGCCGGTGAACCGAGGGTCGGTCGCGAGCGCCGTGACGTCTGTGTGGCGCACGGCCACGCCCTTGGGGACGCCCGTCGACCCCGACGTGTACTCGACGTAGGCCAGGTTCTGCGGGCTGAGAGGGATCGCCGGTGCGGCGGAGGGCTCGTCGACCTCTGTCACGAGCAGGGACGTTCCCTTGTGGACAGTGACGGCTGTGTCGTGCCAAGCGCGATCGGTGAGCACCAGCGCCACCCCGTCGAGGACGCGGCGCAGGCGGTCGGCCGGGGCGCGCAGGTCCAGCGGCAGGTAGGCCGCGCCTGCCTTGAGGATCGCCAGCACGGCCACGACGAGGTCGGCCGAACGGTCGAGCAGCACGCCGACCCGCTCCTCCGGCCGGACGCCCTGCCGGACCAGGCGCTGCGCGAGACGGTTCGAGCGGGCCTGCAGCTCCGCGTAGCTCAGGCGGACGTCACCGCAGACCACCGCCGCGGCGTCCCGGTTTCGCTCGGCGCACCGGTCGAACAAGCCCGGCACCGTCTCGGCGAGCGCGCTTTCCGGCCGGCCCGGCAGCAGGAACCGCCGGTCCTCGGCAGTGACCAGCGGGAGGTCGCCCACCGGCCGCGCCGGATCGGCGGCGATCCCGGCGAGCAGGACTTCCAGGCTCCGCGTCAGGCGGCGAATCGTGGCGGCGTCGAAAAGCGCGGTGGCGTACTCGACGGTGACGCGCAGGCCGTCGGGTCGCGGCCAGAACTCGACCACCAGGTCGAAACGCGCCGACGGCCGGGGCAGCGCGTATTCGCTCACCCGCAATCCGGCGGCCGTCCGCTCCGCCACCAGCGGGCGCTGCAAGACGACGACCGCCTGCACCAACGGCGTCCGCGACGGATCGCGGTCGGGCTGGATCTCTTCCACCACCCGGTCGAACGGGACGTCACCGTGCGCGAACGCGGTCAGCGCGGTCTCGCGGAATCGCGTCAGGAACTGATCGAACGGCTGCGCACCGTCCACAGAGGACCGCAGGACGAGGGTGTTGACGAAGAATCCGGTCAGCTGCTCCAGTTCGGCCCGGTCGCGTCCGGACACCGCGGTGCCGACCGCGATGTCCCGCTGCCCGCTGTAGGCAGCCAGGACGACCTGGACGGCCGCGGTCAGGGTCATGAACAACGTCGCGCCCCGCGCCTGGCCCGCTTCCGCGACCCGGCGGATCAGATCGGCGGGCAGGTCGTGCCGGTGCACCGCGCCTTCGGTGGTGCGCCGCGGCGGCCGGGGACGGTCGGTCGGCACCGCGAGCGGTTCGAGACCGTCGAGCGCGTCGCGCCAGTAACCGAGCTGGTCGAGGCGTTCGGACGCCAAGCGCCACCGGGTGTAATCCTGATAGCCCAGCGGCAGCGGGGACAAGGTTTTGCCGTCGTACAGCTCGAGAAGTTCGTCGGTGAGCACGGCGATCGACCGGCCGTCGGTGACGATGTGGTGCTGGCACACCACAAGCAGGTGCTCGTCCGGGGAGAGCGGGAACAGCACGGCGCGGGTCAGCGGTCCCGTCCGCAGATCGAACGGCTCGCTCAGTTCCGCCTTCAGCCTCTCGTCGTCCGGGGCGGAATCCGCTATGCTCAAAGGGATTTCCCCGGTCGGCGCGATCCGCTGCATCCCCTGTCCCGCAACGGAATCGAACGTCGTCCGCAGTGATTCGTGCCGGACGCACAGGGAGGCCAGCGCGGTGCGCAGTTTCGCCAGATCGAGCCGGCCGGACAGGCGGATCCCGACGCCGGTGTTGTATTCGCTGCTGCCGCCGGTCATTTCGTCGAGGAACCACAAGCGCCGCTGCGCCGGGGACAACGGAAGCAGCTCCTGGGGCGGCGCTGCCGGGATCGCCTGCTCGGCGTGTGGGCTGTCGTCCAGAAGCCGCGCCAGCTGTGCCGCGCTGGGCGCGTCGAACAACGCCCGCGCCGAGAGATCCGCGGCGAGTGTCCGGCGCAACCGGGACAACGCCTGTACGGCCAGGATCGAGTCGCCGCCCAGGGCGAAGAAATTCTCCTCGACGCCGATGCGGTCCAGGCCCAGCACTTCCGTGAGGATCTCGGCGACGGCGCGTTCGGCGTCTGTTTTCGGCTCGGTGCCTCCCGGCTCGGCCGACGGCGCGGGCAGCGCTTTCCGGTCGACCTTTCCGTTGTCGCTCAGGGGAAGCGCGTCCAGCACGACGAACGCCGACGGCACCTGATAGCTCGGGAGTACCGATGCGGCAACGGCTTTCAGGTCTTTTCGCTCCGCGCCCGGCACCAGCACGACGTAGGCGACCAGCCGCTTCGTGCCCGGCCCGTCTTCCCGCGCGACGACCACCGCCTCCGCGACGGTGTCGTCCTCGGCGAGCGCGGTTTCGATTTCGCCGAGTTCCACCCGGAAACCGCGGATCTTGACCTGATCGTCGGTGCGGCCGAGGAATTCCAGCTCGCCCTGGTCGTTCCAGCGGACCACGTCGCCGGTGCGGTACATCCGCTCGCCGGGCACGCAAGGATCGGCGATGAACTTCTCCGCGGTCGCCCCGGGGCGCGCCCAGTAACCGCGCGCGAGACCGGCGCCGGCCAGGTGCAGCTCACCCGGTTCGCCGGACGCGACCGGATTCAGCGCGTCGTCCAGGACGTACGCGCGCACGTCGTCCAGCGGGCGGCCGATCGGCACCGCCGTGACGTCCGCCGACGCGACCGCGTGGGCCGTCGCGAAGGTGGTGGTCTCGGTCGGGCCGTACCCGTCGACCACGGTCACGCCGGGGCAAGCGCGCAGCACCCGCCGCACCGCACCGGCCGGCACGACGTCGCCACCGGTCCAGACCTCTCGTACTCCCTGGAAACAATCCGGCGCTTCGGCCGCGACGACCCGGAAGAGGCCCGCGGTCAGCCAGACCGCCCCGATGCCGCAGCGGGAAAGCACCTCGCGAAGGCTCTCGACGTCGAGGTCGCCGGGCGGCGCGACCACCACGGTGCCGCCGGTCAGCAACGGCACCCACAATTCGTAGGTCGAAGCGTCGAAGGCGGCCGGAGAGTGCAGCAGCACCCGCCGATGCGCGTCCCCGGCGAAGCGCTGATCCGCCACGAGCGCCGCGACGTCCCGATGCCGGACCGCGACCCCCTTGGGCGTGCCGGTCGATCCCGACGTGTGCATCAGATACGCCAGGTTGTCCGGGCGCACCGGCGCCGAAGGGAACTCCGCCTCCGGCAGCGGCCGTCCGAGCACCACGATCTGTCCACTGTGGAATTCCGCCGCCCGGACCGGGTCGTCGGTCAGCAGCACCGAAACCCCGGCTTCGACCAGCAGCGTCCGCAACCGGCTGTCCGGTGCGCGCCGGTCGAGCGGCACGTACGCCCCGCCCGCGATCACCACGGCCAGCTCCGCCACGATCAGCCCGGCCGACCGTTCCGCCAGCACCCCGACCCGGTCCTCCGTGCGCAGCCCCAGACGCAGCAGATGCGCGGCGAGCCTGCCCGCCTCGTCCGCCAGCTCGGCGTACGTCAGCCGGGTCGCCGCGCCGTCCACGGCGAGCGCGTCCGGGGTCGTCCGCACCTGTGCGGCGAACAGCTCTGGCAGGCTGCCGGCTAAGTCCGTTTCGGCCGGAATGTCTTGGACGGTCATCGTTTTTCGCTACCTTCCGGGCACACCAAGGGATCCCGCCTGGCGCGGGCGAGGACGAGGGGGTGGCAGGGGCGGCTCAGCACCGCCGCGCGAGCCGGCCGCCGATTTCGACGGCGGTCGCCGCGCCGGGCTCGCCGCGGAACCGGCCGCAGGGCGTGGCCCGGCCGGTCGCCGGATCGCGGACGGTGAACGTGTCGTCGGCGTACCGGGTCAGCTCGGGGAAGACGTCGCCGTCCACGTCGAGACACGCGCCGCCCTGAGCGTCCGGCCGGACCGTGTATCCGATGGCACCGTTGCGATAAGTGCCGAAATCGCCGTCTGGCATCGGAATCGGGCCGGAATCCGCAGTGCGGGGGCGGTGCGGCGGGAGACCGAGTTCCGGCAGCTCCTCGACCAGGTCGTGCCACAGGTCGGTGCCCCCGGCCCCGTTGGCGGTCAGCGCGAGCACGCACGCACCCGCCTGGTCGATCCGCAGGTGGCAGGACGTTCCGTCGGCCGTTCCGTCGTGCCCGAGCCAGCGGAATTCCTCGTCTCCGTAGCAGGCCAGCCCCAGCCCCCAGCCGTCCGCGAGGCCGAACGGCTGCGCGCACGGCACCGGCCGGTGCAGATCGCTGGCGGTCACGACGTCGAGCAGCCCCGGTTTGCCGAGGTGGACCCGGCCCAGCGCGACCAGGTCGCGAGCGCTCAGCGCGAGCGCGCCAGCCGGGTCCAGCATCGGCGGCAGCACCTGCTCGAGCGGACGCTCGCCGTCGCGGGCGTGCCCGGTCGCGACGCCCGGACTGTCGACATAGACCGGCTCGATCTCCAAGGGCCGCAACAGAATCGACTCGGCCGCCTCGCGCCAGCCCATCCCGGTGACCTCTTCGATCAGCAGGCCGACCAGCGCGTAGCCGAGATTGGAATAGGAGAACGCGGTCCCCGGCGCGCAGACGAACTCGGCGGACCGCACCTCTTTCCGGCACGACCCGGCGGAGTCGGCCGGGTCCGAGGGCAGCCCGCTGGTGTGGCTCAGCAGCCTGCGCAAGGTCAGCGCGGCGGGAAGCCCGAGGTCGCCCAGTATCTCGCCGACCGGCTGGTCCAGCTCGAGATCGCCGTCGGAGACCAGCATCATCGCCAGCGTCGCGGTCGCCACCTTGGTGATCGAGCCGATCGGCACCCGCGAGCTCTCTCGCATCGGCCGGCCTCTGCTCGCGACACCGGTCTGGACCATTACCGACTCGCCGCCGGACCAGACCACGACCTGCGCTCCCGGCACCCGGTGCCGGACGGCCAGCCGCGGGAGCAGGGCGGCCAGCCGGTCCGCACTTCCGGTGCCAGGCACCGGGCGCCGTCTCGGATCTTCTGATCTTTCTTTCCGGGAGTGCATGACCATGCCTTTCGGATACTCGTAGGAGCCGCCCGGGAAATTGCCCCCGCCCGTGCGGCACTGGCCCCAGCAGAGCGCGGACGCCATCTAGCCCAACCCGCGCCGGAATCCATACCCTGCCTAGATCGGTTGCACTCCAGCAACCGCCAAACGAAGGATTCCCGCATACGCCGGTTCGCACCCAGCGTTACACATTGCCGAGAGCATTCTAAAATATGAACAACGGACTCACACGACGGCGACTGACAGATAAGCGGAAGATCCGTCTTCGCATTCGGCGGACGTCCCGACCGGGCACCGCACTGATTCCCGCTGCACCAACCAGCGTACACCCGCCGCCGCGCAGGCAGCCGGACCGGCCGTCAATACCGAAGAAGTGGTGCCAACAGCCGTCGCCGCTGCCCCGACCGCAGCAACCACGGCACCGCGACCCGACTTTCGTCGCATCCGGGGAAAAGATCTCCTTCCGGCTTCTTCTAAAACGCCTTCGAACAGCTAGCGGGCCAAGTCGATCTCGGAGAGCCGGTGAATCGGTCCGCTAAACCTCAACCGATCACCGGAAAATTCCGCCGGATCCCCGCCGAGCGGAATTCTCGCCTCTCGGGCCGGCGATACGAATGGCGCGGGGTTCCCGGCCCTTACCGCCGGGTAACTCGCGGCCGCACTTCCGGTGTTCCGGCCCCGCCCGAGTGCGGGCCGGCGCTGTCGATTCCGTCACAAGCACCTCCGCCCGCACAGTCGCCCGCGCCGGCCGAAACGTTGCAGCTTCTCCGCGACCAATAGCCGAACAGCGGAACCGGCTTCTTGGCGGCGCGGAAGAAATTCCCACTGTCGGCAGACTGCCAATAGGCCGACTATTCCATGTCGCCCGGCCGCGCGGATCGGTAAAGGAAACCATACGGTCGGTTGCCCGCGAATTGACCTTAGACCCGGCGCGCCTCCGGCCTGTGCCCACTAAGGACAGCCCCGCCGCGAGCGTTCCCGTGCCCGTCGCCCAGCGGGCTTCCCGGCGCGCAGCGCCGAAAGAAGCGCCGGGAGCGCGGCAGCCGACGCGGTCTCCCGCACGCACCCGCCGGATGCGTTTCCCCGGTCCGCACCCGTCCTCGCCCCAGGCAGCGGCCGGAGACGCTATTTGACGGCGAGCGGGTTGATCGGCGAACCGACCGCCCTGGTGAACTTCAGCGGCGGACCGGCGTAGAAGAACTCGTACCGCCCGTCGGCCGCGCACGACTCGGAAAGCTCCTCCAGGTCGAGGATCTCCGCGAGCGTGACCCCCATGTCGCGGATCAGCACCATGTGCAGTTCGAACATGCTGTCCGGCCGCTCGCCGGGCACCACCTCGACGGCGGAATTGTCCGCGCCGACCACGGCCACGTCCCGCTCCCGGAGCCACGGCAGGCACGCCAGGCCGAGCCCGGGTTCGCTGGCGATGAACGCCTCCGCGTCGCGGTCGTGCCGGAACTTCCGCCACCAGCCGGTGCGGATCAGGAGAATGTCCCCCGCGCCGACGGTCACCCCGTGCGCCCGCTCCGCGGCCTCCAGCTCGGCCGGCGTGACGACCTCGCCGCCTTCCATCCAGTCCACGCCGCGCAGCCGGGCCAGGTCGAGCAGCACCCCGCGGCCGACGATTCCCTTCGCCTGCGTCTCGATCCCGCACCGGGCGGCGCCCTTGCTGGTCACCTCGTGCCCGGGATGGCCGTTGTAGAGCAGCCCGTCGTAGTGCACGTGCGCCAGCGAATCGTATTGGCTGCCCGCCTGCAGCGGCATGAACACGTAGTCGTCGGCCCAGGTGAGCCCGCCCGGCAGCTGCTGCTCCTGCCCGTTCTCCGACATCAGCCGGACCGGGTTCTGCCGTCCGCCGCCCGGCTGCGGGCCGTCGGCGTCGAGCGGGATGCCGAGGTCGATCGTCTCGCCGGTGCGGATCAGCCCGGCCGCGGCCACGATCCGTTCCGGGGTGATCAGGTTCGTGGTGCCGCGTTCGTCGTCGCGGCCCCAGCGGCCCCAGTTGCTCAGCTTCGACCCCAGTGCCCGGACGTCGGGCAGATCACCGCTCATCGCTGTCCTCCGCGGATCCGGCGGAAAAGGAATGCGGACGGGCTCGTTTAGGGAGGGATCCGGCGCGCGCCCGGCACGAAGACCCTACCGGCCCGCCCACCCTTTCCCCGCGCATTGACCACGTTGACCGGGTCCTGACCAGATTGACCGGCCGCGGGCCGCCGCGCACCGCGAAATGCCGGTCCAATAATCGCGAGCCGCCGGAGTACCCGGCGCACTGTCCCGTCGACGAAATCCTGAGGAGAACACCGGCGTGATCGACGAAAACAGCAGGAAATGGTGGGTGCTGACCGGCGTCAGCATCGTGAGTTTTCTCGGCTGCATCGACCTCACCATCGTCAACACCGCCGCACCCGACATCGCCCGCGAACTCGGCACGACGATGACGCAGACGCAGCTCATCGTCAACATCTTCATCGTCGCGCTTTCGATGTTCATGGTGACCGCGGGAAGGCTCTCGGACATCCTCGGCAGGCGCAAGGTGCTCTATGCCGGCACTGTCCTTTTCGGACTGGCCTCGCTCGGGGCCGGGCTGGCCCCGACGATCCCGCTGCTGGTGTTCTTCCGTTTCCTGCAGGGCGCCTCGTGCGCGGTGCTGTACACGAGTTCCAGCACGATCGTGTCCCACGCGTTCCCGGAATCGCAGCGCGGCAAGGCGATCGGCACGCTGTTCGCGGTGAACGGCGTCGGCCTCGCCGTCGGCCCGATGCTCGGCGGGCTGATCGTCGGCGCGCTGAACTGGCACTGGGTCTTCCTGGTGAACGTGCCGCTGGTGATCGTCGCGCTGGCCGTGTGCGCGGTCAGCCTCACCGAATCGAAGGCCGACGGCGACGTGAAACTCGACTGGCCCGGCCTCGTCCTGCTCGCGCTAGGGCTTTCCGGGGTGATCTTCGCCTTCACCTTCAACGACACCTTCGGCTGGGGTTCCTGGCAGGTGCTCGGCACCCTCGTCGTCGGCGTGGTCTCGCTCGTGGTCTTCGTCCTCGTCGACGGGAAGCAGAAGTACCCGCTCGTGCCGTTCCGGCTGCTGGCCCGCAAGCTGTTCCTCAGCGCGGTGACCGCGGAGTTCTCGCTCGCGTTCTTCTACACCACGGCGCTGTTCCTCATGCCGCTCTACCTCAGCGCGGTCCGGCACTACGGGGACGTGGCGATCGGCCTGATGATGCTGCCGACGACCGCGACCATGGCGGTGCTTTCGCCGCTCGTCGGCAGGCTGGTCGACCGCGTCGGCCCGATCGTCGTGCTCACCACCGGATTCGCCGCGTTCACGCTCTCCGCGCTGCTGCAGTCCCAGCTGGACGCGACGAGCGGGCTCGGGTTCGTGATCGTCGCCTTCGCCCTGATGGGCATCGGCTGGGCGTTCGTGCTGGGACCGTCCGCGGTGGCCGCGCTGTCCTCGGTGCCGCCGCAGCTGTCCGGCCTCGCCGTCGGCGCCACCTGGACCTTCCACAACTTCGGCGGCGCGCTCGGACTGGCGCTCGGCATGACCCTGTTCCGCGGAGTAGCCGACAGCACCCTGCACGACGATCTGACCGCGAAGGGCGTCGCCCCCGGCCCGTGGACCGCGGAAGTCGTCGCGAAACCAGGCTCGGCGAACGACCTGCTCCAGCAGCACACCGGTCTCGACCGCGGGGCCGCCGAGGGCCTGACGGACTCGCTCTTCTCCGCGGGCAACAACGCGACGATGCTGCTCTTGGCGGGAACGTCGGTGGCCGCGATGGCGACGATCTTCGTACTGGGCCGCAGGCGCTCCGCCTCGGCCGAAGCGGCGCCGGAACGGGAAACGGCCGACGTCCCAGCTGGCCGCGAATGACCCGAGGGGCGGGGCTCACCGGCCCCGCCCCGGTCAGTCCACTTCGGACAGTTTGATCCCCCGGGTTTCTTTCATCGTGGCCGCGGCCAGCGCGGCGATCAGGCACAGCACGACGATGTAGCAGGTGAACACCCACGAGAGACGCCACGTGTCGAACAGTTCGCCGAGATACGGGGCGGTGCCGCCGAAAACCGCGTTGGACAGCGAGCTCGCGATGCCGATCCCGGTGCCGCGGGAGGCGGTGGGCAGCATTTCCGAAACCACGGCCGGGTAGACCGCGGCCACCGCGGCCCACAGGAACGCCGCCGCGAATTCGGAGACGAACAGCGTCCAGCCCTGGTCGGTGACGACGGCGGTGATCGGGAACGCGAGCACGGCCGAGCCCAGCGCGAACACCAGCACCACCGGCTTGCGCCCGATCCGGTCGGACAGCTTGCCCCACCACGGCAGCAGCGCCAGAACCGCGGACTGGGCGAGGAATCCCGCGGCGAACGCCGCGGTGGCGGACATCCCGTGCCTGCTGACCGCGTTGCCCACGCCGAACACGATCCACGAGTAGTACATGACGCCGATCGCCGCGCTGATCGCCACGATGCGGACTCCGGCGCCGAACAGCCGGGCCCGCGGCCACGGTCGCGGATTCGCTGGCGCCTGCTTGAACACGTCGCTTTCCTCGGCGTTGCGGCGCAGGTAGAGCGCGAAAAGGCCGAGCACGCCGCCCACCAGGAACGGCACCCGCCACCCCCAGGCAGCCAGTTGCTGCGCCGTCAGCACGGCGGTCAGCACCGCACCGAGCCCAGTGGCCAGCAGGGTGCCGGCGGACACGCTCAGGAAGACCGAACTGGACCACAGCCCGCGCCGTTCCCGGGGAGCGATCTCGGCGACATAGGCGTACGAGGCCGAGGACTCCCCGCCGTGGCCCATCCCCTGCGCCAGCCGGGCCAGCAGGAGGATCCCCGAAGACCAGGCGCCGAGGTGCGCGTAGCCGGGCAGCACGCCGACGACGAGGCTGGCGCCCGCGGTGGTGAACATCGTCGCCACCAGCACGCCCCGGCGGCCGATGCGGTCGGCCAGCAGCCCGAACACGATCCCGCCCAGCGGCCGGGTGACGAACCCGACGGCGAACACCGCGAAAGTGCTCAGCAGCGCGGAAACGCGGTCAGCCTGGTCGAACAGCGCCGACGCGAGGAAGCCCGCGAAAACCGCGTAGACGTTCCAGTCGTACCACTCCAGCGCGTTGCCCAAAACGCTGGCCAGCAACGATTTCCGCCGGGCGCGGGCGTCCATGCCGTCCCGGCGCGCAGGCCCGGCCGCGGTCTCCGCCATCTCAGGCCCCGGCCAGGAACTCGGCGGTCAGCCTCGCGGCGAGACTCCGGATGAGCAGGACCGGGCCGCCGAACCCCCGCGCGGCGGCCGTCCGCGTCCGTTCGCCGAAACCGAAGCAGTCCAGCACCAGCACGTCGCACCGGCCGGCCAGCTCCGCCGCCGCCGCGGTGAGGTCGGCCGGACTCGCGTCGAACGGATTGACCGCGTCCACGAGCACTTCGCCGCCGAGCACCCGGCACCACGCCCGGCGAGCGTCCTCGATCTGCCCGGCCAGCGGACGCAGCACGCCGACCCGCATCCCGCCGGCGAGCGCCCGCACTGCCTGCTGAGCCAGAATTTCCGTCCGCAGCAAAGGTTTCCGGTGCGGCATCGCCCCGAAGGCTCCGCCGCAGGCCAGCAGCACGACGTCCGCGCCGTCGTCTTCCGCCCGCCGCACGGCGGCGCCGACCAGGTCCTCGGCGGCTTCGTGCCGGTACACCACCGGCCGCCCGTCCGCCAGCGTGGTGGCCAACGCCGGGTCTCGCGGCCCCGGCCGCAGCGCGGCGAGCGCCTCCTCGTCCAGCCCGTCCAGCGCACCGCGTTCGACGATCCGGCACGGCGGCAGCAGGGCCGCCAGCTCCTCCGTGACGTCCGCGCGCGGGGTCTGCCCGATCGTCACCAGTCCCAGCGTCCGCACCCCGGCTCCTTTCATCGCAGACCGGGCGGATTCACCTGCGAGCGCGGGATCGACGAGGACTCGAGCCCCCACTTCGCCAGGATCCGCCGGTAGCTCCCGTCGTCGATCAGCCGCTGCACGGCCGCCCGCAACGGCTCGGCGAGCGGGGAACCGCGTTTGACCACGAACCCCACCTGCTCCTCGTAGATCTTGTTCACGTAGACCATCCGGCCCCGCAGCCGCCGCGCGGCGTACTGGAGGAACACGCTGGAGGAGACGAGCACGTCCATTTTGTTCTGGGACAAGGCGAGCATGGCGTCCGCGGTGGCGCGGTACACCGAAACCCGGTACGGCTCCCGGGATTTCGCCGCGCACTCCCCTTCCCGCCGCTGCAGGAGCTGCTCGAAACTCGTTCCCGCGACCGCCCCGATCCGCAGCCCGCACAGGTCGGCCGGACCCGACACCGGAGCTTGCTGCCGTCCGGCCCGCACCAGGAATCCGAACCCGTCGGTGTAGTAGGTCACGAAGTCGACGACTTTCTTGCGTTCCTCGGTGACGCCGAAGTTGCCCTGGCCGATGTCGTAGCGGCCCGAGCCGAGCGCGGGCAGGATCTCGTCGAACGTGGCTTCTTCGGACTCCATCCGGATCCCGAGCACCCGGCCGACCGCCTGCTGCAGGTCCATCTCGACTCCGATCAGCGCGCCGGTCTCCTCCGAGCGGTAGCGGATCGGCGGGCTTCCCTTGGCCGAGGTCGCCACCCGGATCCGCCCGTTCGCCCGGATCCCCGCCGGCACTGTCGCGGCGAGCGCCGGGTCGGCCGCGATCCCGGACACCACGTCCGCCGAGGGGTCGGCGTCCTCGCCGGGCGCGCCGGCCGCCGCGCACCCGGCGGCGAAGAGGATCCCGCAGCACCACGCCGCCAGCATCCGGGCCTTCACGGCCGCACCTGGACCCGGGAGAGGAACGCGCGGGTCCGCGGCTGCTCCGGGGCGCCCAGCACCCGCTCCGGCGGTCCGCTCTCGACCACCTCGCCGCCGTCGAAGAAGACGACGGTGTCGGCGACCTCCCTGGCGAAGCTCATCTCGTGCGTGACCACGACCATCGTCATGCCGCCCGCCGCGAGCTCCCGCATGACCGCCAGCACCTCGCCGACGAGTTCGGGGTCGAGCGCGCTGGTCGGCTCGTCGAACAGGAGCAGCTTGGGTTCCACCGCGAGCGCCCTGGCGATGGCGATGCGCTGCTGCTGGCCGCCCGAAAGCTGCCGGGGGTAAGCGCGTTCCCGGCCGCTGAGCCCGACCTTGGCGAGCAGGTCCGCGGCCGTGCGCTCGGCCTCGGCGCGGGAACGGCCGCGCACGGCGATCGGAGCCTCGACGAGATTGTCCAGCACGGTCAGGTGCGGGAACAGGTTGAAGCTCTGGAAGACCATGCCGATCTCAGCCCGCCGGCGGGCGATCGCGGACTCCTTCAGCTCGTGCAGCCTGCCTTTGCGGCGGCGGTAGCCGAGCAGCCTGCCGTCGATCTCGATCTCCCCGCCGTCGATCTTCTCCAGATGGTTCAGGCAGCGCAGCAAAGTGCTCTTGCCCGAACCGGACGGGCCGATCACGCAGGTGACCTCTCCCGGCCGCACGTCGAGGTCCACCCCGCGCAGCACCGGGGTCGTGCCGAACCTCTTCGTCACCCCGCGCGCCCGCACCATCAGCCGTTCCGGCTCGCTCATGCGCCCTCCCGTCCGCGCGGGCCGGGAACCCCGCGCAGGACCCGCCATCGGGAACGCACTCGCTGCCACGGCGTCGGCGGCAGTTCGCGCAGCGCGCCCCTGGCGTAGAAGCGTTCGACGTAGTACTGCACCACCGAGAGCAAGCTCGTCACGACGACGTACCACAGGGTCGCCACCAGCAGCAGCGGAATGATCCGGTAATTGCGGTTGTACATCAGCTGCACCGCGTAGAGCAGGTCCTCCACCGCGAGCACGCTGACCATCGAGGTGCCCTTGAGCGTGCCGATCAGCATGTTGCCCGCGGCGGGGACGACGGAGCGCATCGCCTGCGGCAGCACGATCCTGCGGAACGTCCGCCACGGGCGGAGGCCCAGCGCCTGCGCGGCCTCGATCTGTCCCTGGTCGACCGAGAGCAGGCCGCCGCGGACGATCTCCGCCGCGTAGGCCGCCTCGTGCAGGACGAGCCCGATCACCGCCGCCGCGGTCGGGCCGATGAGGTTGACCATGTCGATCGTGTGCAGCGTCGGGCCGAACGGGATCCCGATCGACAGCGTCGGGTACAGCGCGCCGATGTTGAACCAGAACAGAAGTTGCACCAGCAACGGCGTCGACCGGAACAGCCAGACGTAGCCCCAGCTGAGCGACGTGAGCACCGGGTTGCCGGAGATCCGCATGACCGCCAGCAGGGTGCCGAGCACGAACCCCGCCGCCACGGTGACCGCGGTGAGCCACAACGTGACCACGAGCCCGTCCAGCACCGCGCGGGAGGTGAAGTAGCGCGCGGCGAACGGCCAGTCGAAGTTCGGGTTCGTCGCCACCGAACGGACGAGGAAGACCAGGCAGCCGAGAGCGAGGGCGGCCGCGATCCACCGGCCGGGCCTGCGCAGCGGCACGACCTTGGCCGGGACCGGCCGCGAACCTTCCGGCCGCACCGGGTCGGCGAGCGCTGCCCGGCGCGGGCCGGGCGTGGTGTCGTCAGTCATCGCGGCCTACCGCCCGCCGCTTTCCGGGCCCGCCGCGAGCGCGGCGGCCAGCACCGGGCCGATGTCCGCGAGCGCCTCCGGCCGCAGCATCCGCTCGTGCGGGCTCGCCACGTCGTGCACGCGCACCTTGCCCTCGACGTACGGACGCCATTCGGCGGCCAGGTCCCGCGGTTGCCCCGGAGAACCGGTCGCCCGGAACAGCAGGAGGTCCCCGGAGCACCGCTCGGCGCGGTGTTCCTGGTGCAGCCGGTAGTTGCGGCGGAGGACGCCGAGCAGTGCGGCGAACGAGGTCTCGTCCCGGGCCAGTTCGGCGAGCGCCCCGCCGGATTCCCCGGCGGCGCGGGCGAAAGCGGCGAGCCCGCCCCCTTCCCGCTCGATCCCGCCGCGGTCCGTGCCCGTCGCCTCGCACAGCAGCGCCAGAGCTTCCTCGTCCCCGAGTTCCGGCGAGCGGCCGGGGTCGCGCACGACTGGCCCGGCGTCGAGCACGGCGAGCAGGCCCACCTGTTCTCCCTGCTCCGCCAGCCGGACCGCGACGGCCTGGGCGACCGCGCCGCCGAACGACCAGCCGAGCAGGTGATAGGGGCCGGACGGCTGTACCGAACGCAGCCGGGCCGCGTAGTCGGCGGCCATCTCCGCGACGGATTCCGGGGCCGCGCCGGGTTCGCCGATGCCGCGCGACTGCAGCGCGTACAGGGGCCGGTCCCGTTCGAGGTAGCGCAGCAGACCCGCGTACGGCCAGCCCAAGCCGCCGAGCGGGTGCACGCAGAACAACGGCGGCAGCGCGCCCCGCGTGCGCAGTCCGAAAAGGACTTTCAGCCCGTCCCCTTCCCGGCCGTCGTCGAGCCGCCGGGCCAGCGCGGCGCTTGTCGGGGCCTCGAACAGCACCCGGACCCCGAGGTCCGCTCCGAACGTCGACCGGACCCGGTCCATCAGCCGGGTCGCCAGCAGCGAATGGCCGCCGAGGTCGAAGAAGCTCTCCTCGGCCCCGACCGCGGGCAGCCCCAGCACCTCGGCGAAGAGCCCGGTCAGCACTTCCTCGACCGGCGTCCGCGGTTTCCGCGACCGGGCCGTCGTCCCGGACAGCGGCTCCGGCAGCGCTCTGCGGTCGATCTTGCCGTTGGGAGTCAGCGGAAGCTCGTCGAGCACCACGACCGCCGAAGGGACCATGTATTCGGGAAGCCGCCCGGCGGCGAACTCTTTCGCGGCAGCGGCCAGCCGTCCGAAGTCGCTGGAGACGGCCGGGCTGTTCGTGCGCCGCGAATCGTCGGCGATCGCCACCGAGGAGTCCGGCCCGGACAGGAAGTACGCGTCGAAACGGCCCGGACCGGTCCGCGAAACCTGCGTGCTCACCCGGTAGCCGAACCGCGCGCCCGCCTCGTGCAGGTCCTCGGGCACCAGTCCGCCGGTCCGGCCGAATGCCTCGAGGACCGCGGTCGTCGGCCTGCCTTCCGCCAGCGCGGCGTGCGCGGCCGCCGGGCCCGCCAGCCGCCGGTCGGGCAGGCCGACGAGCCGGAAGTCGCCCCGCTGCGAGCTTTCCAGCCATTCCGTCAGTTCCTCGACGTCGCTCGCCGGAGCCGCTGGAAGGCTGTCGGCGGTCACCTGCGGCGGAGCCGCGGTGCGCAGGACGACGTCGTAGCGGTAGCGGGAAAGCTCGTTGTCGTAGCGGCCGCGTTTGAGCGTCGCTTCGGCGGCCGCGATTCCGGGCAGATCCCGGCTCAGCGCCGCGAAGAAGCCCGGCGGGATCAGCAGTTCGTTCTCGCGGCTCAGGCTTTGCTCCGCCGCCGCCCGCACCCGCGCCGGATCCTCTTCCCCGGTGCAGCGGGCCGCCGCGACCTCGGTGTGGAACAGCGGAGCCGACCGCAGATCGCGCACGTCGCCGACGAACACGGTCCCGCCGGGCGCGAGCAGCGAAACGAGCGACTCCAGCACCTCGGCCAGGTAGCCGCCGCTCGGGAAGTACTGGACGACCGAGTTCAGCACGACCGTGTCGAACCGGCCCCGGGGAAGGTCTCCGGGATCGTCGGCGCTCCCCCGGCGGAGCCGGACCCGTTCCCGCAGCACGGGATCGGCGGCGACCCGGCGGCCGAGCGCCTCGACGACCGTGCCGGACAGGTCGAGTCCCCAGTACTCCTCACAGTCCGGAGCCAGCCGCGACAGCAGCAGCCCGGTTCCCACGCCGATCTCCAGCACCCGCTTCGGCCGCAGCCTTCGCAGCGACGCGATGGTCTGGTCCAGCCACTCCCGCATCTCGGCGACCGGGATCGGCGCGCCGTCGAAACTGGAATTCCACCCGGAAAAGTCCTCGCCCCAGTCGGCCTCGGCGGCGGACCGGTAGGCGTCGTCCCAGATCCGCTGCCAGTCGGACACCTGCCGGGTCTGCCGCTCCTGTGCCTCGGCGTCGTCGCCGCCCGGGGTGACGTAGCCGATCAGCCGCTGGTCTCCGAAACTGTCCGGGCGGGCGGCGACGACCGCGCGGCCGACTCCGGGGCAGGCCGACAGCGCCGCCTCCACCTCCCCCAGCTCGATCCGGAACCCCCGCACCTTCACCTGGTCGTCGGCACGACCCACGAACTCCAGGCGGCCGTCACCGCGCCACCGCACCAGATCGCCGGTCCGGTACATCCGTTCGCCGGTTTCGAACGGGCACGCCACGAACCGGTCGGCCGTCAGACCGCCGCGGCCCACGTAGCCCCGCGCGACTCCGGCCCCCGCGATGTACAGCTCGCCCGCCACTCCCTCCGGAACCGGCGAGAAATTCGCGTCCAGCACATACAACCGGGTATTCCATAGTGGACTGCCGAGGGAGACCGGCTCGTCCGCCGACAGGTCGGCGGCGCTGGACCAGACGGTCGTCTCGGTCGGGCCGTACAGGTTGGTCACCCGCGCCCCCGCCGCGCACAGTTCCCGGGCGAGATCCCCGGGCAGTGCCTCGCCTCCGGCCAGCACCCGCAGACCGGACAGCACCGCGGCGTGCCCGGGCACGAGCGTCCGCCACAGCGACGGGGTCGCCTGCATGACCGTGACGGCCCGCCGGGAGATCGTCCCGGCCAGTTCGTCCGGGTCGAGGACGGTGTCGCGGTCGGCCAGCACGACCGCCGCGCCCCGGATCAGTGGCAGCAGCAGTTCGAGTCCGGCGATGTCGAACGAAACGGTGGTCACTGCCAGCCAGCGGTCGTCCGGGCCCAGCGGGAACCGTTCGGCCATCGCCGCGAGGAAGTTCGTCAGCGCGCGATGCGGGACGGCGACGCCCTTCGGCTTGCCGGTCGAGCCCGACGTGTAGATCACGTAGGCCGGGTTCTCCGGATCGGCGGCCCGGACCGGCACCGGTTCGCCGTCAGGCCGGGTCAGGTCGTCGAGCACCGACCACGAGGCACCGGTGTCGCCGAACCGGGCGGCCAGTTCGGCGGTCGACAGGACCAGTGCGGCTCCGGCGTCCTCGAGAACGAACCGCACCCGCTCGGCCGGATAGTCCGGATCGACTGGCACGTACGCGGCGCCCGCTTTCAGCACCGCCAGCAAAGCGACGACCAATTCCGGACGGCGCGGCAGGACGAGCGCGACGAGGTGTTCCGGGCCGATTCCCTTGGCGACGAGCGCGGCGGCCAGTTCGTCGGAAGCGGCGTCCAGTTCGGCGTAGCTCACCGGCTGCTCGCCCCAGACGAGGGCGACCGCGCCGGGGCGGCTCGCCGCCCGGCTCCGGAACCAGTCGTGCACCAGCCCGGCCGGGCGGACGGCCGCCGGCCCGGTCCCGTCGGAGAGCACCTGCCGCCGCTCGGCGGGCGTGAGCAGGTCGGCGAGGTCGAGGCTGCGGTCCGGATGCTCGGCGGCGGCGCGCGCCAGCCGCTCCAGCCGTCCGGCGATGCCCTCCGCCGTGGACCGGTCGAACACGTCGGTGTTGTATTCGACCAGTGCTTCGAGCCCGAGCGGATCGCCGCCGTCCGTCCGGTGCTCGAAAAAGTGGAACGTCAGGTCGAACTTCGCGGTCCCGTTGTCGACGAACACCGTCGTCGCCTCGGCTCCGGGCAGGTCCGGTTCGCCGCGCGAGATCTGCCAGGCGAGGCTGACCTGGAACAGCGGATGGTGCGCCAGCGAGCGCGGCGGGTTGACCGCCTCGACGACCTGCTCGAACGGCACGTCCTGGTGGGCGTAGGCGTCCAGGTCCGTTTCCCGCACCCGGGCGAGCAGCGTGCGGAAGCTCGGGCCGCCGCCGGTGTCGACCCGCAGCACCAGGGTGTTGACGAAGAAACCGACCAGGTCGTCGAGCGCCTCGTCCAGCCTTCCCGCGGTCGGTCCGCCGACGAGCACGTCGTCCCCCGCCCCGAGCCGCGAAAGGAGCGCGGCCAGAGCGGCGTGGACCACCATGAACATGCTGGCTTCGCATTCGGCGGCCAGCGCGGACAGCCGCGCGTGCAGCGCGGAGTCCCACCGGACGAGAAAAGTCTCGCCCTCATACGACATGACGTCGGGATGCGGCCGGTCGGTCGGCAGCGACATCCGCTCGGGAGCCCCGGCCAGCTTCCGGCTCCAGTACTCCAGTTGCGCTTTCCCGTTGTCCCGCAGGACTTCCTGCTGCCACTGGGTGTAGTCGGCGTACTGCACGGGCAGCGCGGGCCAGACCGGGCTGGTCCCCGAGATCCGCGCCCGGTACGCCGCGGCGAGATCGCGCCACAGCTTCTCCATCGACCAGCCGTCCCCGGTGATGTGGTGCACCGCGAGCAGCAGGACGTATTCCCCCGCCCGGTCCTCGACCTCGAACAACGTGCCGCGGATCGGCAGTTCTTCGCCGAGCCGGAACGCGTGGCGGGCCGCGCGGCGCAATTCCCCGTCGAGCCGGGCGGCCCGCACCCGGACGGCTGCGAGTTCCGGACGGGCCGCCGCGCCGTCGAGAACGCGCTGCCAGGCGACGCCGTCGTGTTCGGCGAAGACCGTCCGCAGGCTTTCGTGCCGCTGAACGAGATCGGCCAGGGCCCCGGCGAGCGCGGCCCGGTCCACCGTGCCGGTCAGGCGCAGCGCGGAAGTGATGTTGTAGGTCGGGGACGGGCCCTCCAGCTGGTGCAGGAACCACAGCCGGGACTGCGCGAACGACAACGCGGGGCGGGCGGGCCTCGGCATCGGCCGCAGCGCGGGCCGGGCGCGTCGCGCGCCGGACAGCCAACGGCTGAGCGCGGCCACGGTCGGCGCGCGGAACAGCTCCCGGACGCCGAGCTCCACGCCGAAGACCGAACGCAGCTTCGCGGCCAGCCTGGTCGCGGAAAGGGAATGCCCGCCGAGTTCGAAAAAGCTGTCCGCCACTCCCACGTCGGACAATCCGAGCACCTGGGCGAACAGGCCCGCGACGACCTCCTCCACCGGCGTGCGCGGTCCCGGGGAGTGCGCCGCGAACGCGGGCTCCGGCAGCGCGGGCCGGTCGAGCTTCCCGCTGGGAGTGCGCGGGAAATCGTCCAGCACCAGCACCACAGCCGGCACCAGGTGCTCCGGCAGCCGCTCGCGCAGCAGGTTCCGGACCGCGACGGGATCGGCGGTTTCGTCTTCCGCGGCCACGACGTATCCGATCAGCCGCTGGTCGCCCGACGCGTCCGGGCGGACCGCCGCGGCCGCCCGGCCGACTCCCGGACAAGCCGAGAGTGCCGCCTCCACCTCCCCCAGTTCGACGCGGAAGCCCCGCACCTTCACCTGATCGTCGGCACGACCGACGAACTCCAACCGGCCGTCGTCCCGCCACCGCACCAGATCGCCGGTCCGGTACATCCGCTCGCCCACCCCGAACGGGCAAGCCACGAACCGGTCGGCCGTCAATCCCCCACGGCCCGCGTAGCCCCGGGCCACACCGGCCCCGGCGATGTACAGCTCCCCCGCCACGCCTGCCGGAACCGGCGAGAAACCCGCGTCCAGCACATACAACCGGGTGCCGGGCAACGGCTGCCCGATCGGCGGCGCCCCAACGGATTCCGGGGAGAGCGTGTCGCTCATCGCGGCGCACACAGTCGCTTCGGTCGGGCCGTAGACGTTGAACATCCGCCGCCCCGCGGACCACTTCCGGACGAGCGCGGCGGAGGACGGCTCTCCCGCGACGCTCAACGTCAAACCGGGCGGCAGCTCGTCGGGGGACATCGCGGCCAGAGCGCTCGGCGGGAGCTTGAGATGCGTAACCCCGTGCCGCCGCACGGTTTCGGCCAACGCGGAGCCGGGAAGCAGATCGTCCGCCGCGGCGAGCACGAGGGTCGCGCCGGTGCACAGCGCGACGAAAATATCGGAGACGGAGGCGTCGAAACTGGGGGAAGCGAACTGCAGCACCCGGCTCCCCGGCCCCACCTCCCACCGCGCGGCCTGGGCGGAAACCAGACCGGGCAGCCCTTGGTGCGGCACCACGACGCCCTTCGGGACGCCGGTCGAGCCCGAGGTGTAGATGACGTACGCCGGATGCCGGGGGTCAGCCCGGTGCGGCTTCGCCCGTTCCGCGTCCGGTGTCCGGGACCGGACGGTGAGCCACGGAACCGAGCCGTCGCTCAGCCGTCTCTCGTGTTCCGGCTCCGACAGGACCAGGGCGGGTTTCGCGTCGTTCAGCATGAAGCGGACCCGGCCGGCCGGGTAGTCCGGGTCGACCGGCACGTACGCCGCGCCGGCTTTCAGCACTGCCAGCACCGAAACGACGAAGTCGGCCGATCTCGGGAGGACCACGCCGACGACGGTCTCCGGCCCCGCGCCGCGAGCGGCCAACTCCTCCGCGAGGCCGGTCGCCCGCGCGTCCAGTTCGGCATAGGTCAGCCGGTGCTCGCCGAACACCACCGCCTCGTCGTCCGGCCGGAGCGCCGCGCGGGCTTCGAACCACTCGTGCACGAGTCCCGGCGGGATCTCGTCCGGGGAACCGCTCCAGTCCACCAGCACGCGGCGCAGCTCGTCCTCGCCGAGGAGCCCGACTTCGCGCACCGCCGTCCCCGGCCTGCCCGCGATCGCGGTCACCAGCCGCAGCAACCGTTCCCGATGCGGTGCCGCCTCGCCCGGCGCCTCCACCGCGACCCGCGCACCCGACACGGTCACCAGCAGGTCGCGCGGCGGCGCACCAAGCACCGGCTGCGCGGTCACCGGCTGACCCGCCAGCAGCGTCTCCTGCGGCTCGGCGTCCAGCACAATCGTCGGACCCGCGAATTCCCTGATGCCGCCCGGAATGCCGACATCCCTGGCGACGTCCTCGCCCCGGTACCGCTGATGCTGCTCGGCCTCCCGGATCGACTCGGCGACCTCCCGCACGAAGACGCCGAGACTCGTGCCCGGCCGCACCCGCACTCGCAGCGGCACCGTGTTGGCCAGCGGGCCGGGCGACGTCGCCGAGGTTTCGTCCGTCCGCGCGGGCAGCGAAAGCCCGAGAACGAAATCCGTCGCCCCGGTCGTCCGGTGCGTGCAGACCGCCACCGCGGCCGCCAGCACGTCGCCCGGCCGGACCGCGGTGCGGCGCGCGGCAGCGAGCAGGCCCGGAAACTCCGCATCGCACGTGCGGTGCGGAGCGCCGGCCGCCGGTTCGGCCAGTCTCACCGGCTCGGGCGGCACGGCCAGCTGCTCCTGCCAGTATTTGCGGTCGATTTCCGCCGTCGAGAGCGCGTAGTCGCGGTCGGCCTCGACCATCGTCCGCACCGAGCCGAACCACCGAGGCGGGGCCGGCCGTCCGTCGAGCGCCGCGTCGTACAGCTCGGCAGTGCGCCGGCACAGCATCGACAACGACGCCTCGTCGGCGACCAGCCGATGGGCGCCCTCGAACCACGCGAAAGACCCCTGCCCCAGAAGGAACACCGCGAACCGGAACAACGGGCCGTCCCCCGGATCCGGCACCCGAGCCAATTCCTCGCGGGCCGCTTCGGCGGCGGCCGCCCTCGGATCGGACTCGGCGCTCAGATCCAGCACCGGCAGCGCCCACTCCGTTCCGAGACGAATCCGTTGCCCTGGCTCGCTTTCCGCGTCCGCCTCGAACGACGCGTGCAACGGCTCCGCCTCCGCGACCGCGCGGCGCAACGCCTTCTCGAACGCCGGCAGATCGAGATCGCCGCCGCACTCGAAAAGAACACCGGCCCGCTGTGTCCCGCGGCCCGGCTCCCGCTGGACCGACAGCCACGCCTCCCGCTGCGCGGCGGTCAGCGAATACCAGTTGACGAACGGCACGACAGAAGTCATCGATCACCCCAGGAGTCAGCGCAGGACAACGATCGCGTTCGCCTCGGGAACGCGACGGCAGGCGGAAGCACGCGGCCCGGCACGGCCGCGGGACGAGTCGGGGACGCGGGAGGCGATCAGCTCCAGTAGACGAGCGGCTCGTCCTCGCCGAGGTACCCGATGAAAGTGCCGATGGTGATCCGGGTGGCGTCGCCGGACGGGCGCACGGCGTGGATCAGCCTCGGGTTGAGCAGCGCGAGGTCGCCCGGCTCCGGCTTGACGACGGCGGCCGGCTCGGGCAGCCGGTCGCGCTCGATGCCGTAGCTGCGCCCGGCCACCATCCGCTGGTATTCGTCTTCGGCCGGCTCCATGTCCCACATCTCCAGTTCCCCGCCGACCTCGGGGATGCTGACGTAGATGTTGGTCGACAGCTGCGCCTGCAGCCGCGACTGGTATCCCGGGGGCAGGAACCGTTCGACCTTGTCGGTGTGCGGCACCAGGTCCACGTTGTTGCCCTGGAACCGGCACACGCCGACGAAACACTTCTCGCCCTGTACCCGCATCAGCTCCGCGCCCGCCCGCCACCGCTCGTCGAGCAGCAGCCGGAGATCGTCCTCCGGGGACGCGTACGGGGCGAACATCGAGCGGAGCCGCTCGATGCTGGACAACGCCTCGTCGTGGTACCGCCGCCGGGTGGTCTCGTCTTCGATCTCCGAGTACGGGAATCCCATCCGCCAGAACTGCGCGTCCGTCGTCGACTGTTCGCGCGAACGGTACGAAGAGAGTTTCTCCTGGGCGATCCGCAGCACCTCCGGATCGCAAAATCCCTTGACGACAACCGCGAAATGATCTTTCTTGGCCACCGACACAATGTGGTCGTGCGAGAATTCTTTCCGGTTCGTGTACACCACGCGATCCATCGCGCTCCGATTCCCCTGCATCGTCGGCGAGGCGTCCTCACCGGACCCCATGGACTGCTTTCCTTTTAATTGAACGGGATACTTCCGCCGGACAGCAAGCGAAATGCAGTAAACTTCGTCAGCACCAAGTCAGTTTGGTCAGCGCCGCTGACCCCGGGCCGCTGACCGGCACTGTCCAGGCAATTCACGCATACGGGCCCGGCCGCCGAAAAAGGCGACCGGGCCCGGAAGAATAGCGGCGGAAACTCTTTAGCTGGCCCTCCCGGCCGCCCGCTCCGCGACGGCGGCCCCCAGGAATTCCTCGATCCGCCCGACCAGTTCGGAGGCGCCGGCGAAAAGCGGCGGCGCGCAGTGCAGTTCCGCGGCGGCCGTGCGCAGCATGGCCGAGATCGTGGTGATCGTCTTGTCCGGCTGGAGCCCCAGCACCGGGACGAGCATCTCGGCGACGCCCGCCGGTTCGCCCAGCCTGATCCGCGCCCGCGCGACGTCGATCCGGGCCAGTGCTTCCATGGAGTAGGACCGCTGCTCGACCGGCTCGCGTTCCAGCAGGTCGAGCGAGGTCCGCAGCTCGCGCAACGCTCCCGGCGCGTCGTCCAGCAGCAGCATCGTGTGCCCGGCGAGATAGGCCTGGCCGTCTTGCCGGAGCGCGAACACGCCCACGCCGCGCACCGGTTCCGCCTCCGCCTGCTCGGCCCATTCGCCG
Source organism: Amycolatopsis sp. NPDC054798 (assembly GCF_053611505.1). Lineage (NCBI taxonomy): Bacteria > Bacillati > Actinomycetota > Actinomycetes > Pseudonocardiales > Pseudonocardiaceae > Amycolatopsis > Amycolatopsis sp. NPDC054798. The sequence goes on from NZ_JBSHAM010000041.1 coordinate 53,971, forward strand.
AGCGCGCGCAGGGAATCCGCGCGCATGCCCGCCGCCGCCCACGCCCGCGCCGCCAGCAGCTTCAGGAAGACTCCCAGTTCGTCGTCCGCGGGCCGGTCGAGCCCGTCGAGCGCGAACTGCGCGGACTCGACGAAGTTGCCCAGCCAGTACGACTGCCGCGCCTGTGCCGCGCGCACCCAGCGCCGCGCCCGGCTGTCGTCCGCGAGATCGGCCAGCTCCCACGCCGCGGCCGCGTGGTTGTACGCGGCGTTCCGGTCGCCGAGGTCCTCGGACATCCACGCCAGCAGCGCGCACAACCGCGCGCCCAGCGCGAGAAGTTCCCGCCGCTGCGCGAGTTTCTGCTGTCCGCGCAGCAGCCTCGCCACCCGGTCCCGCAGCATCGCCGCGCGGTACAGCAGCGGGCCGGGCGGGACGTGCAGGTACGAGGCGGTCAGCCCGGCCAGCTCGTGGTTGAGCTGGTCCAGGGTCGCCTCGTCCGCGTTCGTCTCGGACACCTGCTGGACCAGCCGCGCCGAACTGCACGAGTCCTGGACCAGCGGGGTGATTTCCGCCGGGCCGGACCGGCGCGCCGACGGCCCGGCCGAACCCGGCCAGATCTCGGCGACCTCGACCGTTTCGCGCAGGTATTCCGACAGCACCTTCGCCACCGCTTCGGGAATCCCCCGACGCGGATACGAGCCGCGCAGCCAGTGGTAAGGAGCCTTGGCGCTGACCGTTCCCGGTCCGCAGAGCCGGTTCACCTCCCTGGCCAGCCGCTCGGGCGTCCAGTTCAACCGTTCCAGGAATCCCGTGAGTTCGGTCGCCACCGCCATGATGAAGCCTGCCACTCCCCCTGAAACCCAGCCGCCTGCGGACTGGGCAAGCATATTCGGCCTGAACGAGCATAACATGAAAAAATCACCGGATCACCGCACAGCGGGGCGCCGCGGCCGGGACTCGTCCCGCACCGCCGGGCCGGACTCCATCCGGACTCCATTCGGAGCAATGGCCCTGCCCTTCCCGGACTTCCGCCAGTCGGCAAATCCGGGTTCCCCGGCGAGCGATTCGCCCGGACCGTCCGCGCTAACCTGAGGCGGCGCCGGGAAACGAATAGCGGGTCAATTCCGCTCTCCAGGGATCGGATGTTCCGCTCGGCATCGGGAATTCCCCCTTGTCGGAAAAGACAATCCCTCGCTTGAGTTCCCCGCGGATGCTACACCGGAAGAGAGGCGCGCCGCACCGGCGCGGGCCATTTCCCGGATGCCGGGAATGAACGGGGGAGGAACCATCCGCGTCACCGAGGGAACCCACTTCCGCGCCGCGCTCGCCCCGTCCGGGCGCGGCGTCGCGATCGATCTGCTCAGCAGGATCTGGATCCTGCCCTCCCGCGGCGGGACCGCCGTCGCGGCAACCGGACCCTCGGCCGACGCGACGGCCCCGGACTGGTCGCCGGACGGCCGGGCAGTGGCGTTCCAGTCCTACCGCACCGGCACTTTCCAGCTCTGGACCGTCGTGCCCGGACAGGAACCGCGCCGGCTGACCACCGGGCCGCACGACCACCGCGAACCCGCCTTCTCCCCGGACGGCACCCGGCTGGCGTTCTCCGCGGATCTTGGCCGCAGCTACGGAATCCACGTTCTCGAGGTGGCGAGCGGACGGATCACGACCTGGGCGGACAGTGCCGCGGAGGAAGCCGCGCCCGCTTGGTCGCCCGACGGCCACCGGATCGCGTTCACCTCGGGCAGCGGAGCGATCGACGTCGCGGACGCGCACGGCGGCCGGGAGCGCGTGATCGAGGCGGGCGAGGCGGGTGTGCTCGTCGCCGCTCCGTTCTGGACTCCCGACGGCCGGGAAATCGGCTACGTCCGGTTCGAGGGCGTCACCCCGAAACGGCTCGGCGGATACGCGCGGCGCTCGGCGCTGGTGATCGGCAACCGGACCGTGTCCGCGCCGGACGAGGACGTTTTCGGTTTCCGGGCGCACTGGCTCTCCCCCGCCGAAGTGGTCTACACCGCCGACGGGCGGCTTCGCCGGCGAAACCTCGCGACCGGCGCGGTGCGCGACATCGGTTTCGAGGCTGAAGTGCCGGATCCGCCGCGCCGTCCGGCGAACCGGCGGCCGCGCCGCCGGCCGGATGCCGGGCCCGTGCGGGGCATCGCGAGCCCGGCGCTGTCGCCCGCGGGCGACCGGATCGCGTTCTGCGCCCTCGGCGCGCTGTGGGTGAAGCCGCTCGACGGACCCGCGCGAAAGCTCGCCCAGGACGGCTTCCTGATCGCCGACCCCGCCTGGTCCCCGGACGGCAGGCATCTGGTCTATACCAGCGACCGGCTCGGCTCCCCGGACCTCTGGCTGCACGAGCTCGCCACCGGAATCCGGCGCAGGATCACCAGCACGAGCGGGGCGGCGGTCGCGCCCGCGTGGTCCCCGGACGACACCGGCATCGCTTTCCACGACCACGACGGCGCTCTCTTCTTCGCGTCACTGGACGGCACGGTCCGGCGGTTGCGCGGCCCGGAGTGGTACCCCGGCCGCGTCAGCTGGTCCCCGGACGGCACGAAACTGGCGATGGCCGTCGCCCGGCCGTATTCGGCCCGGTTTCGCGAGGGCGTCAACGGGTTCCTGGTCCTCGACGTGCGCTCCGGCGAAAGCACGGTCCACGAAGCCGCGCCGCACCGGTCCCTCAGTTCCCGCGGGCACGACGGACCGGTGTGGTCCCCGGACGGCACGGCCATGGCGTGCGTTCTCGGCGGGCAGCTCCACCTGCTTCCCGTCGACCCTTCCGGCCGGCCATCGGCCGAGCCCCGCCTGCTCACCGACGAAACCGCCGACGCCCCGTCCTGGAGCGGCGACGGACGGCAGATCCTCTATCTCAGCGCCGGAAAACTCCGCCTCGCCGACGTGGCTACCGGCCGGGTCCGTTCCGTCGAAACCGGCCTCGGCTACGTCGCGGCCAGAACGTCCGGCCGCACCGTAATCCACGCCGGCCGGTTGTGGGACGGCCAGTCCGCCACTTTGCGCCACAACGTCGACATCCTCGTCGAGGGCGACCGGATCGCGGCGGTGCGCGAACATCGCGACGACCGGCCCGGCCGCCGCGTCGACGCCTCTGCCCTGACGGTCCTGCCCGGACTGACGGACGCGCACGTGCACAACCGGCTCAAGGGGCGGTTCTTCGGCGCCCGGCAAGGACGGATCTGGCTTTCCTTCGGGATCACCTCCGTCCGGTCGGCAGGCGATCCGGCTTACGAGGCGCTGCAGGAGGACGAAGCACAGCTGGCCGGTCATCAGCTGGGCCCGCGCTGCTTCGCCACCGGCGAGCCGATCGACGGCAGCCGCGTCTACTACGGATTCATGCGGCCGACGACCTCGGCTGAGGAGGTCGAACGCGAACTCGCCCGCGCCCGCGCACTCGGGCACGGGCTGCTGAAGGCTTACGTGCGGCTCCCGGTCAGCGGCCAGCGCGCGCTGGCCGAGGCGGCTCGCGCGGCCGGCGTTCCGGTCACGTCCCACTACCTGCACCCCGCCGCCTGGCTCGGGCTGGACGGGGTCGAGCACCTGGGCGCGTCCACCAGGCTCGGGTATTCGCAGACGATGACCCGCCGCGGCCGCACCTACTCCGACGTCGTGTCCGTGCTGACGGCCAGCGGCATGTCGCTCACTCCCACGCTTTTCTCCGCCGCGGTCCTGCTGGCCGAGCACGACTGGACCCTCGACCCTCGCGTCCGCGCCCTGTTTCCGCACTGGGAAACAGAAGCACTCGCCCAAGTGACCGCCGCAGTGACCGAACCCGCGGTGCGCGAGACCTTGCAACACGTTCTCGCGTCCGCAGTGCGGACCCTGCGCCGGGTGCACGACGGAGGCGGCCTCGTGGTGGCGGGCACCGACGCGCCCATCGACTTCGTGGCGTTGAGCCTGCACCTCAACCTCCGCGCGATGGTCGCCCACGGTTTCAGCCCGAGACAAGCGCTCACCACGGCGACCGGCAACGCGGCCCGGCTGCTGGGCGCGACCGACGATCTCGGCGCCGTCGCCCCGGGCAAACTGGCCGACCTGGTTTTCGTCGAAGGCGATCCGCTCGCCGACATCGCCGCCGCGGCCGAGGTCCGCAAGGTGATGCTGGGCGGCGTCCTGCACGAATCGGCCGAACTGCTGGCTTTCCCCTCCCCGGATTCCGGCCCGTCGCCCAGGAATCGCCGGTGAGCCCCTCATCCGGACGTCTTCCCGGCCCGCATCGCCGAAAGAAGCACCGGCAGCGCCGCGACCAGAGCGACCCCTCGCACCGCACCGGCCACCGGATAAGCCGCCCGGATCCCGAACGCGTCGGCGACCAGTCCGCCGGCCAGCGAACCCAGCGGCATCAAGCCCCAGCCCAGCATTCGGTAGACACTGTGCACCCGCCCGCGCAATTCCGTCGGCACCGCCTGCTGCCGCAGGCTCACGGTCACCACGCTCCAGAGCGTGGAAGCGAACCCGTTCATCCCCAGCAGGACCCCAAGAACGACCGCATCCGGGCTCGCGCCGACGAGCACGAAGATCACCACATTGGCGAACAACGCAGTCAGCAACGCTTGCAGCGCGCCGATTTTCGCCACCACCCACGCGTTGACCATCCCGCCGAGCACGCTGCCGACCGCGGCTCCCGCGAGCAGCACACCGTAACCGCGCTCGCTGACGTGCAGAGTCTGGGTCGCGAGCAGCACAACCGTGACATTGCCGAGCTGATAGCAAAACGTGTTCACCGCCAACAGCCCGGCCAGCGTGCGCAACAGCCGATGCCGCCCGAGCCACCGCACCCCCTCCGCCACCGCGACCCGGATCGGCGGCTGCACAGTCGGCGGCAACGGGCGGCGCGGCAAAGTCGCCAGCAGCACAGCGGACACCACGAACGAAGCCGCGTCCACCCCGAACGGCAACGCCGCCGCGACCGCGAACAGCAGACTGCCGATCGGCGGCCCGACGAACAGCTGCCCCGCATTGGCGACCGCGTACTGACTTCCGTTCGCCCGGTGCAGCTGCGACTCGGACACCAGGTCCGGCAACACCGCGAGCGACGCGTTCGCGAACACGACCTCGCACGCGCTGAGCCCGAACCCCATCACCGCCAGCCCCGCGATGTCGATCCGGCCCAGCCACACCAGCACGGCCGCCGCCGCGACGATCGCCGCCTGAAGCGCCTGCGACCGCCACAGCAGACTGACCCGGTCGCGCCGGTCCACGAGCGCGCCTGCTGGCAGGGAGAGCAGCAGCCAGGGGAAGTAGGTCGCCGCCGAGACGACCGAGACCAGCACCGGGTCGCGCGTGAGCGTGACCGTCACCAGCGGAACGACGGCCGAGAAGATCCCGTCGCCGACGTTGTCCGCCGCTGACGCCCACCACAACCGCCAGTACACCGCGGGGAGTTTGGGCCGGGAGTCGCGTTGCTTCATGTCCGGGAGGGTTTCTGATTCGAACAGGTGTTCGCCATCATGTAGGCTGGGGCTACATCGAATGTTTCGCCGGGTTCGTGGTCGGGGTGTCCGGGTATTTCGGTTGCCGCGGTGCCTCGGGTGCCGCAGACTGACCGGCCGATGCCAAGTCCTGCGCGAATCCGGAATCGGTTCGGCGTGATTCTTTTATGGTCGCGTCTGCCGACGGCTGATGGACGCACTACGGCCGGGCGCGCTGTGGCAGGTCGGGCAGAAGCCGAACGCGCGACCGGACGGACGGCAGGCGGGCGCACTGCGGCGGGTCAGACCACGACCGAGCGCACTGGGGCGCGTTGGGCGAGGACCGGATGCTCCGCCGCAGACCTGAAGCACGGCCGCCTTTACGACCGCCTGCGGCAGGGCCGCGGCCTGGTGCTCGACCGCACCGAGCAGCTGAACGTCGAAGGATGGGCGGACCGAGTCGACCTCCTCGCGGACTCCACCGCGGCGCTGGACGCTCCGGCCCTCCTGCTGCGTCCTGACGGATACGTCGCCTGGATCGGCACCGACCAGCAGGACCTCAGCGAGCACCTCGCGCGGTGGTTCGGCAAGCCCGCCTGAACCCCAACGCCGAGTGCCGCATAACCGAGCCGGCGGGATGTGCAATCCGTGAGGGGAACCCTGAGGGAATCTGATTCCCTCAGGGTTCCCCTCACGGACCTCCACCGCGCTCGTCCACGCCCGCCCGCTGCCGCATAATCGCCACGTGCCGCTCACCCTCGAACCGAGCACCAGCGACCTCGCAGGCACCAGGCTCGCCGTCTCGCCGCTGTCCGAAACCGTCTCCGGCCTGCAGACCCTCGCCGGATGCTGGGGCCGGTTCCGCCACGAGCGCTGGACCCGCTGGGCCGCGAACGAACTCGCCGCCCGCCCGCTGAACCTGGCCTGGAGCTGGCCGTTGCTCGTCACCGGCCGGACCAGCTGGCCGCAGTTCCTCCTGCCCGCCCCAGCCCGCGCGGCGACCACGATCGACGACGCACTCACCGCGATGCGCCAGACCACGGCGAGCCAAGTGCGGCGAAGCCTGCACGGCGTATTCGGCGACCACCTGCCCGCCCCAGCCCGGGCACTCGCCGCCGACCCCGAAGCCGGGCTCCGCGTCATCGCCGCCGAACTCCGCGAGGCGCACGACCGTCTGATCGCCCCGCATTGGGCCCGGCTGCGCGCCGTCCTCGACGCCGACATCGCCTACCGCGCCAGGCAATGGGCCGACGGCGGCGCGGGCAGGTTGTTCGCCGGTCTGCACGCCGAACTCGACTGGCGCGACGGCTGCCTCGTCCTCGACGGCGACCGCCGTCCGTCTCCCGGCCGACCGGCCGGCGGGCTGGTGCTCTCCCCGGTCGTGCTCGGTCCGCCGTGGGTGATGATCAAACTGCACACCACCACCCAGACCACGATCCGCTACCCGGCCCGGGGCAGCGGTGCACTGTGGACAGCCGCTGAGCGCCGTCCGGTCGCGCCCGCGGTCCGCCTCCTGGGCCGTCGTCGAGCCGAACTGCTGGAGACCCTGCGCTCCCCCGCCACGACCACCGACCTCGCCGCGGCGCTGCACGTGTCGCCGAGCGCGGTGTCGCAACACCTCCGCGTCCTGCGCGACAGCGGCCTGGTGATCGGCCGGCGGTCCGGCCGCGCGGTCCTCTACCGCACTACTGAGCACGGAATGCGCCTGCTGGACCGCGAAGCTGACCGCCCGCCACGTCCCGATCCCACGACCGAGGCACAAATGTGACAACTCCGCCCCCGGTGCCACATTTCCGGAGTACGATCTCGCCGACCGCGACCAGCCTCGCGGAGAGGGGAAGCGGCGGGGATGAGCGACAGCTGGCAGGTGCCCGGGTTCACCGAGGTCGACGTGCTCGGCGTCGGCGGCTTCGGGCGGGTCGTACTGGCCAAGCACCAGGAGTCCGGCCGGATGGTGGCGATCAAGTACCTGCTCGCGGAGTACCTCGCCGACCCGGACATCGCGGCCGGGTTCCGGCGCGAGGCGTGGTTGCTGTCCGGCGTCCGGAGCCCGCACGTCGTGCGGCTGTTCGACTTCGTCGAGACGCCGCAGGGCGCGGCGCTGGTGATGGAAGCCGTGCCCGGCGTGTCCCTGCGCGCGCTGCTGGCGACGGAGAACGTCCTCGCCCCTGAATCCGCGCTGGCCATTCTCAAGGGTTCGCTGCTCGGTCTCGCCGACGCGCACGCCGCCGGAGTCGTCCACCGCGACTACAAGCCGGGAAACGTCCTGGTGTCGCGAGAGGGTCAGTCGAAACTTGTCGACTTCGGACTGGCCACTTTGGACGGCCACAACGGACTGACCGCCGGGTCCCCGTCCTACATGGCACCCGAGCAATGGGCCGGGCAACCGGGACAGCCCGCCACCGACGTGTACGCCGCCACCTGCGTGTTCTACCAATGCATTACCGGACACCAGCCTTTCGAGGCGACCACCACCGACGAACTGCGCTCGCTGCACCAGATGGCGCCCGTCCCGCTCGACGCGGTGCCCGAGCAGCTGCGCCCGCTGATCGCGCGCGGCATGGCCAAGGACCCGGCGTGGCGACCGTCCACAGCGGACGCTTTCGTGACCGAACTGGAAACCATCGCCCGCAAGGCCTACGGAAAGAACTGGGAGAAACGCGGCTGGAAGCGGCTGGCCGCCTCGGCCGCCGCCCTGACCGCGCTCACCCCGCTGGCACTGCTGACCACCGCTGGCACGGCCACCGCACCGATCGGAGCGGGCGCGGTAGCGGCCGGGGTGCCCGCCACGGGCACCGGAGCGGGCGCGACGGCGGTGATCGTCGGCAAGGTCGTCGCTGTGCTGGTGGTCGTCGGCGCGCTGGTCACCGGCGGGATCCTGGTCTTCAATCGCCAGGACGATCCGCCCGCGCCCGCCGCGCTCACAGTGGCGATCCAGACCGACTCCGGGCGGGACCAAGCCCTGCCGATCACGTACAACCTCCAATATCCGCAAGTGTCCGGCGGACCGGATCCTGTCGTGCGGAAGCGCATCAATGACGCTCTGCGCGCCCCGGTCGACAAACGGCTGAAGGCGATCCGCGACGCGCGCGCCAATCCGGACTGGCAGCAGCAGTTCACCGACACCGGGGACACGCCCGCGGCGCGCACGACCGCGCAGATCCTCCTGCAGACGCCGAGCCTGCTTTCCGTTCGCTACGACCACGATCTCGACTCGCAGGTGCTGGGGCACACGACCTGGCGTTTCCCGGAGACTGTCAACGTCGACCTCGCCACCGGGAATCCGCTCGGCCCCCAGGACATGTTCCGGCCCGAAACACTGACCGCGGACGGGATGAAAACGCTGACCGCCCGCATCGAACCGCACACCAAGAACGGTTTCTGCCGGGAGCCGACCGTCGGCTACGACGAAGGCCGGAAAACCACCGTCGACGCGTCGGACCGGGTTCCCGGCCGCGGGCACGTGCCGGCGGCGCCGATCGGGTTCACCAAAACTGGAGTCCAGTTCGAAATGCTCTGGTACGACCTCGGGTGCATCATGGCAGCGGGCAAAGAAACCGCAGTCCTTCCCTACTCCGAAATCAGCGATCTGCTGCAACCGAAATTCCTGGCAATGCTAGGCGCCGCAACACCTTCCTCGACGCCCTCGCCGCCGACCTCGTCTTCCCCAGCAAGCAGCACCACCTACACCAACCCTCGCTTCGGCTTCACCGCGCGCGTCCCGCAGGGCTACACCCCAGCTCCGTACAGCCCGGACAACGGCGACGGAATGACGTTCACCAACACGTCCCTCGACGCGACTTTGACCGTCTGGGGCACCAACTCCGGCGGCCGCACCGCCGCAGCGGCGCTGGCCGACGCAGCCGCCGAGGCGGAAGCCGCAGGCGGTCGCGTGACCTACCGCAAGGACGAAGGCGACCACTACTCGATTTCCGGCTACCAAAGCGACGGCAAGATTTTCTACGAGAGAGGTTTCCTCGGTAGCGGGTCGACGGCGTCGCTGCGCTGGGTCTACCCGCGCGAGCACAAAACCGAACTCGACACGCCGGTGAGCGTCACCGCGGAGTCCTTCCGCCCAGGCGACCTCTCCCAGCCGCACTGACCGTCTCCAGGAGCACGCCCGAATCGTCATTCGCTTCCGAGCCGGTCCGCGAGTTCTCCGGCGAGATAGTCGAGAGCGAGCCGGGCCCGGTGCGGCACCGAATGCGCGGACGGGTAAACCGCGTAGATCGGAGCGTCCGGAGTGGGAACGTCCGCCAGTACCTGAACCAATTCGCCGCTCCGCAGCAACGGCGCGACATTCCACAGCGAACGCATCAGCAGCCCGTGCCCGGCGAGGCACCACTGGGTCGCGATCTCGCCGTCGTTGCTGATCAGCGCGCCGGGGACCCGGACCGTGGCCTCGTCGCCGTCCGTGCCGAAGCGCCAGATCGCGTAGTCCGAGTCGTTTTCGCGGATGACAATGCAGTCGTGCCCGGGAAGGTCGTGAATGGACCGCGGCGGTTCCCGGTCCCGCAGATAGCCCGGCGCGGCGCAGACGACCCGGCGGTTCGGGTGCAGCAACCGGGCGTGCAGATTGGAATCCCGCTGCCGTCCGACGCGGATCGCGAAATCGAACGGAGTGCCCGCGATGTGCAGCGGCAGATGCGACAATTCCAGGTCGATTTCGACGCCGGGGTGCAGCCTCCGGAACTCGCCCAGCAGCGGCGCGATGTGCGCCCGCCCGAGCCCGATCGTCGAATGCACCGCGACTCGCCCGCGCACGCCGTGGCGCAGCCGCCCGACCTCCTCCTCCAGGTCGGTGATCTCGGGCAGCAGCCGGGCGGCGCCGGCGGCGTAGCGCTCCCCCTCGTCGGTGAGGTTCAGCCGGCGCGTGCTGCGCGTGACCAGCTGCACGCCGAGCCGCCCCTCCAGCTGCGTCAGCCGTTTGCTGACCGCCGACGGCGACACTCCCCAGCGGCGCGCGGCCTGGGTCAGCGTCTCCGAACGGGCGACCACGTCGAAGAACTGAAGATCGTCCAGACCGGGCAGATCCATGCCGCTCCTTTCGCCTGACGCAACAGTGTCGTGCGAGTTCGGGGGTTTTTCGCGGGTTTCGTGCTTCATACGATACGCAGCACCTCCCGCGAACCTCGACTTTCAAGGACTTCGACCATGACGACCACCTACCGGATCGCCGTGATCCCCGGAGACGGGATCGGCAAGGAAGTGGTGCCCGAGGGCGTCCGCGCGCTCGCCGCCGCGGCGAAAACCGGCGGCTTCGACCTCGACCTGGTCGAGTTCGGCTTCGCCAGCGCCGACTACTACCTCGAGCACGGCGCCATGCTGCCGGACGACTGGTTCGACCAGCTGCGCGATTTCGACGCGCTGTTCTTCGGCGCCGTCGGCTGGCCGGACGTGGTGCCCGACCACGTGTCGCTGTGGGGCAGCCTGCTGCAATTCCGCCGCCGCTTCGACCAGTACGTCTCGCTGCGCCCGGTGCGGCTGCTGCCGGGCGTCGCCAGCCCGCTGGCCGGCCGGGCTCCCGGCGACGTCGACTTCCTGGTCGTCCGGGAGAACACCGAGGGCGAATACTCCAGCATCGGCGGCAAAATCTTCGAGGACACCGACCGCGAGACGGTGGTGCAGGAGACAGTCATGACGCGCACCGGCGTCGACCGGATCCTGAAGTACGCGTTCGACCTGGCGCGGACGCGGCCACGGCAGCGGCTGACGTCGGCGACGAAGAGCAACGGGATCTCGATTTCCATGCCCTACTGGGACGAACGCGTCGAGCGCATGGCCGAGGGCTACCCGGACGTGACGACGGACAAGTACCACATCGACATCCTCGCCGCGAACTTCGTGCTGCACCCGGACTGGTTCGACGTCGTCGTGGCCAGCAACCTCTTCGGCGACATCCTGTCCGACCTCGGCCCGGCCTGCACCGGCACGATCGGCGTCGCGCCCAGCGCCAACATCAACCCGGAGCGGACGTTCCCCAGCCTGTTCGAACCGGTGCACGGTTCCGCGCCGGACATCGCGGGCAAGGGCGTCGCCAACCCGGTCGGCCAGATCTGGTGCGCCTCGATGATGCTGGACCACCTCGGCGAACCCGCCGCGGCGGCGGCCGTGCTGCGCGCGATCGAGGACGTCCTCGGCCGTTCCGACGCCCCGCTCACCCCGGACCTCGGCGGGAACGCCACCACCTCGGACCTCGGCCTCGCCATCGCCGAAGCCGTCCGCTGACCCGTTCGCTGGAGAACTCAATGACGAGCACATCCACTGCGGCCACGGCAGAAAACCCGCCCGTTCGACGAACCTGGAATCCGTTCAAGGCCAAGGTCGGCGGCGTGCCGCTGCCCGTGCCGGTCCTCCTCACCGCCCTCGTCGTCGCCGCGGGCGCGGTGCACCGCATTCCCGAAGACATGATCGGCGGGCTCGCGGTGATCACCGGCTTCGGCCTGCTGCTCGGCCCGCTCGGCAACCGGCTGCCGATCATCTCGAGAATCGGCGGCGGAGCGTTGCTGTGCCTGATGATTCCGTCGGTCTTGGTCTACTTCGGAGTGTTCGACGACAACATCCTCAACGCCACTGCGGCCTTGATGAAGAAGGCGAACTTCCTTTACTTCGTCATCTCCGCCTTGGTCGTCGGCAGCATCCTCGGCATGCGCCGGACGACGATGGTCAAAGCACTCGTGAAGATTTTCCCTCCGCTCGTGGTCGGCACCGTCGTCGCGGTCGGCACCGGAATCGGCGTGGCGATGCTGTTCGGCTATTCCTTGCACCGGGCGTTCTTCTTCATCGTCGTGCCGATCATCGGCGGCGGCATCGGCGAAGGCGTGGTGCCGCTGTCCGCGGGCTACTCGCACGCTCTGGGCGGCGAACCCGCATCCTTTGTCGCGCAACTGATTCCAGCCGCCGTAATCGGGAACATCGTCGCGATCGTCACCGCTGGTTTGCTTCGCCGGCTCGGCAACCGCCGCCCGCACCTCGACGGCGGCGGCGATCTGGTCAAACACAACGCTGCCGTGCTCGCGGACGCACCCGCCGCGGTCCCGAACTACGGCGCCGGAATCCTGGTCATCTGCACCATGTTCGTCACCGCCACGCTGTGCGAACCCGCGCTGCATCTGCCCGCCCCGGTTCTCACCATCGTCTTTTCGGTGCTGGCCAAGCTTTCCGGCGCGGTGCCCGCCAGCGTCGAGCAAAGCGCCCGGGCCTGCTACGACCTGGTCGCCGGGCATTTCATCTATCCGGTCATGGTCGGGCTCGGGATGCTCTACGTCCCGCTGAAGAGCGTATTCGGCGTGATCTCCCCCGGTTACGTGATCACCTGCGCGGCGGTGGTCCTCTCGATGGCCGCCTCCGGTTTCCTCGTCGGCAAGCTGCTGCGGATGTACCCGGTCGACGCCGCCTTGGTCACCGTCTGCCACAGCGGGCTCGGCGGCACCGGGGACGTCGCCATCCTTTCCGCGTCCGACCGGATGGTGCTCATGCCGTTCGCGCAGATCTCCACCCGCATCGGCGGCGTCGTGACCGTGATCAGCGCGGCGTCGCTCATCCAAGCTTTCCACTGAGGACGGTCATGAAAGTCTTGCTGGCCCCGGACAAGTTCAAAGGCAGCCTCAGCGCGGCCGAGGTCGCCGCCCACCTGGCCGACGGGCTGGCCGACCGAGGAATCGACAGCCACACCCTCGCACTGGCCGACGGCGGCGACGGAAGCGTCGCCGCCGCGCTGTCCAGCGGCTTCCGCCCGGTGCCGGTAACCGTCACCGGCGCGACCGGCCAGCGCCGCAGGTCCGTCTTCGCTTTCGACGGCACCACCGCTGTCGTCGAGGTCGCCAGCACCTGCGGCCTGCAAACCCTGCCCGCCGGCCCGGCTCCGCTTTCCGCCTCAAGCCGCGGTTTCGGCGAGGCGCTGCGGCACGCCCTGCACCTCGGCCCCCGCCGCGTCGTCCTCGCCCTGGGCGGCTCCGCCAGCACCGACGGCGGCGCCGGCATGCTCGCCGCCCTCGGTGCGGTGTTCACCGATCACCACGGCCGGAAGCTGGAAACCCTTAACGGGCAAAAACTTCCCGACCTCGCCGCGATCACTCTGCCGACGCTGGAGACCGAGATCGTCATCGCCACCGACGTCCGGAATCCGCTGCTGGGCCCGGCCGGTGCGGCGGCGGTGTACGGACCGCAGAAGGGCGCGACCCCAGCCGACGTCGAGTACCTGAACGCTGGCCTGGACCACCTCGTCCAGCTCGCCGATGCCCGCGCGTTAGCCGACACGCCCGGTGCCGGAGCCGCCGGCGGTCTCGGTTTCGCCGCTCTCCTGCTGGGCGGGCGGATCGTGTCGGGTGCCGATTTTTTCCTTGACCTGCTGGACTTTCCGGCCGCCTTGCGCCGCTGCGACCTGGTCGTCACCGGCGAAGGGCGGATCGACAGCCAAACCGCGGAAGGGAAGCTCGCCGCCGCTGTCGCCCGGCGAAGCGAGGGGGTGCCGGTGATCGCGGTCGTCGGGCATTCCTCCTTGGCGCAGGAGGAGGCGGCGGCGCTTGGTTTGTCCGCGGTGCATGCGTTGACTGATCACAGCGCTGCCGATCCTGCTGCGGATCCGGGGCTGTCCGGGGAACTGCTTCGGCGGATCGCGCGGACTGTCGAACTGCCGGAAATCCATTAGACGCGGACCGCGAGGCGTGATCTGATCGAGGCGAACGTCCCGGGATGTCCGATCGAGAGAGTTGCCTTTGCCGACAACGCACCCTGCCGACGAAGACATGGTCAAGCGTCTTCTGGCCGCGCAACTGCCCGAGCTGGCGGCCCTCCCGCTGTCGCGGCTCGACCCTGCCGGTTCGGACAACGTCATCTACCGGCTCGGGGACAGCTTGTCCGTGCGTCTGCCGCGCGGAGAGTGGGCGGCGGGACAACCGGAGAAAGAATCCCGGTGGCTCCCCCGGCTCGCGCCGCACCTGCCGGTCGCGATCCCCGATCCGGTCGCGCTCGGCGCACCGGGCGAAGGCTATCCGTGGCAGTGGTCGGTATCCCGCTGGCTGACAGGCTCGCCCCCGGAAATCGGCAGCCTGCCCCGCCCGGACCGGACGGCGACCGAGCTGGCGCGGTTCGTCGCGGCTCTCCACCAGATCCCTGTCGACCCCTCGCTCGCCTCGGGACCGCACAACGGGTTCATCGGCGCGCCGCTCGTTCGACGGGACGCCGACACCCGCGTCGCGATCGCCGCGACCGCCGACGTTTTCGACAGCGCCGCGCTCACCGCGGTCTGGGACGCCGCGCTCGCGGCCCCGCCATGGCCGCATCCGCCAGTGTGGGTGCACGGCGACCTTCACCCGGGCAACCTCCTGATGGCGGACGGACACCTCAGTGCTGTGCTCGATTTCGGCGAGCTCGGCGTCGGCGATCCGGCGTGCGACGCGCTGATCGCGTGGACGCTGCTCCCTCCCGCGGCACGAGAGATCTTCCGTGCCGAATCCGGCCTCGACGACGACGCGTGGACCCGCGGGCGCGGATATGCGTTGAGCACCGGGCTTAACGCCTACACTGCTTACGCAGCAACGAATCCCCGGGTGGCCGCGAGCACGAGGCACCAGATCACCGAGACTCTGGCGGACTTCCGATGAACCCGTGCGGACTGTCAACCTTCGCCACACGATTCGCGCGCGGTAGCACCGAAATTCAGTGATCGTTCAGCGCTGTCCACAAGTTCGGCGTAAGTCACGATATCGATCCTGCTGAGGTGACTCGCATAGGTGCGGAGAGCTTCGCCGATCTGCCGCGCGTCAGCGTCGGGTTGGAACTTCGGATGCCCGATCACGACGGTCGCGAACGCTCGCCTCGTCTCCACTCCGAACGCGTCCGCGATCTCACTGCGGCTTTCGTCGAGTTCCTGCAGGTAGTGCGCGGCTTGCAGCACGGCGTCGTGCACTGCCGAAGTCGGGATCCACCGGTTTCGGTGACGTTTGACGATCTTGACGTTCGCCTTCTTGAGTTCCACGACGTGCAGGACCCCGTCCGGCCGGAGAAGCGGGATGTCCGCCTCCATGCCCAGCATCAGACGCCGCTGGGCCAGTTCGCCGACGTACTTTCCCCCGAAAATCCACCAAGAATTCGAGAGCGCCTTGCGGATGTGTTCCTCGGAGCTGTAGCGATTCTCGACCACCCTGGTGATCTCCGCGAGCTGAGCACGGCGCCGCCCGACTTGAATCGCCGTCAGAAGTTCCTCCGCCCCCGGCAGTTCGCCCAACCCGTCGAGTGAATCGTTCTCGGAGTCGAGGGGACGAACGTAGTCGACTCGATCAGCCAGGACATCGACTAGCCAAGCAGGGCCGTCGGTGCGGATCCGGTAGGCGCCGTAGTGACCCGCGCGCCTCGCCCGAACGAAGCGCAACGCCCTGCCGCTCTGTTCGGCGAAATAGTTCTTGACCTCTTCGCCCGAAGCTCCCGGATTTTTCTCGAGATACCCCGCGACTTCGGTCGCCGTCAGCCCTTTCAGCGCGCTGAAGGTCCGGTTCAGCATCTGCAGATCGTCTTGCCCCGTCCCGGAATACAACGGGTACTTGACACACAGGTCGTCCTCCAGCACCGTGCCCGTCGCGTAGCCGAGCGCGTCGTTCAATCCCTCCACGGTCGGCTCATCGCCGTGCTCCCGCGCAGCCCGCAGCGCGAATTCCACAAGTTCAAGCAGCTGCCGTCCACCCTTGTACGGACTCCTCGGACCCAGGTGGTCAAGCACGTCCATCACTGGCCGCGCTACCTCGTCGCCGCTCGCGTGCTCATGAAGAGCCAGCAGCAAGTTCTTGAGCGTCAAATCGGATCTGATGTACACCATGCCCCCACGCGAAATCAGCCAGCCAGCCTCATCGTATGCGGCGGCACGAACCGCCCGGGGACGTCCGAAAGCGACCGCTCGCCGCTGCTCCATTCGGATGATCGACAACTCCCTCGCCCGGCATCCCGCCCCTGGCCCGCCTAGCCTCGACGGACCCGGCGGCCGCGCGCTGTCCCGCGTCAGCGAGGCCCAGCTCCGCGGCCGTTTCCGACAACGTTGTCGCCCCGGGCGCACCACCGCGGGACCGGCCGGACGAGAGGAAGAGCGATCCATGGCTGATCGGAGCACCGAGCAGGGCCAGGCGAGCCCGGGAGAGACCGCCGCGAGCGCGGCTCCCGCCGGGCCCAAGAAGCTCCGTTCCCGGCACATCACGATGATCGCGCTCGGCGGGATCATCGGGGCCAGCCTGTTCGTCGGCTCGGGGAACGTCGTGCGCGCCGTCGGGCCCGCCGCCGTGGTTTCCTACCTGATCGGCGGGCTGCTGGTCTTCCTCGCGATGCGGATGCTCGGCGAGATGGCCGCGGCGCGTCCGGCGATCGGGTCGTTCATGGAGTACGCGCGGGTCGGGCTCGGCGAATGGGCGGGGTATCTCGTCGGCTGGCTCTATTGGTACTACTGGATCGGCGTGATCGCGTTCGAGGCCGTCGTCGGGGGTTCAGTGCTCGGCGGGTGGTTCCCGGCGGTGCCGCAGTGGGCGTTTTCGGTGGTGCTGCTGCTTTTCTTCACCGCCACGAACCTGGTGTCGGCGCGGTCGTTCGGCGAGGTCGAGTACTGGCTGGCGAGCATCAAGGTCGCCGCGATCATCGTGTTCCTCGCGGTCGGCGCGCTGTTCGCGTTCGGGCTCTGGCCGAAGGCCAGCTTCTCGATCCCGAACCTCTGGCAGCACGGCGGGTTCGCCCCGAACGGCTGGTGGCCGGTGCTCAGCGGCGTCGCGATCGTGATTTTCTCGTACTTCGGCACCGAGATCGCGGTGATGGCGGCGGCCGAATCCGAGGACCCGGCCAAGGGCGTGCGGCAGGCCGTCGTCACGGTGATCTGGCGGATCCTGCTGTTCTTCGTCGGCGGGGTGCTGCTGATCGTCACCATCGTGCCGTGGAACCAGCTGCCGAACCCCAAACAGGAAGGGCCGTTCGCGCACGCGTTCACGCTGTTCGGGCTCCCCGGCGCCGGTCTGGTGATGAACGCCGTCGTGCTCACCGCCGCGTGTTCGGTGCTCAACTCCGGGCTCTACTCCGCGGGCCGGATGTTCTCCGCGCTCGCCGAGAAGCGGCTCGCCCCTCGGGCGGTGGCCAGGAAGAACAAATCCGGCGTGCCGGTCGTCGCGGTGGCGGCTTGCACGATCGGCGGCTACATCGCGGTCTTCGTCAACTTCGTCGCGCCGGACTCCGGCATCTTCGACTTCATCATGAACTCCGCCGGACTGGTCGCGCTGTTCGTGTACTCGTTCATCGCGTTCACCCAGATGCGGATGCGGCACAAGATGACGCCGGAGGAGCGCGCCGGGCTGAAGCTCAAGATGTGGCTGCATCCCTGGCTCGGCATCCTGACCGTCGCCGGCGTCGTGGCGATCGTCGTGGTCATGCTGCTGACCGACGATTCCGCGCGCACCCAGGTGTGGACGAGCATCGTGTCGCTGGCGGTGATCGCGGCGTTCTGGCCGCTGGTGCGCCGCAAGCTGCGGAAGGGCTGAGAACCTACGGGTGCAGGAGCAGTTCGGCGATCTCCTGCACCCGGGCCCAGTCGATGCCGGTCCGCTGCTCGACCGCCAGCGGATGGTCCGTCGGCTCCAGCTCCACGATCGGCCGGATGCCGGGCGGCTGGCTGTGCAGATTGGTCTTGAGGTTCAGCGTCGTCGGCTCGTAGCCGGGCAGTTCGGTCGACAGCCAGCCGAAGTACGGCGGTTCGTTGACCCGCGCGGGGTCCTCCCACAGTTCGGTGACGCGGGCGAAGCTGGTTTCGCTGAGCGACACCCACACGCCCCACTCGAAGTCCTCGCCGTCCGTCATCGGCAGCACCAGGCGAGCCCGGACGAAGAAGTGTTCCCCGTCCAGCACGCACTGTTCCCCGCTCAGGAGGCAGCCGGGCTTCCCGGCCAGTCCGTCGTGCCAGTACGCCGGGGCGGGCGCGCCGTAGGCCAGCGGGAGTTCGTCGTGGCGGCGACCGCAGCACGAGCAGTCGAACCCCGGGTCAGTCGTCATGATCGAGAGCATATCGAGCTGCCGGGGGAAGGGCCGCCGGGTCAGGGAGTTCAGCCCGCCGGGCAGTGCAGCGACCTCCGCGAGACCGGGAAGTCGAAGAAGGTGTCCGGGAACGTCTCCGGCTTGAACGTGTAGTGCCACCATTCCTCGGGCAGGTTCTTGAACCCGGCCCGCTCCAGCCCGTGCAGCAGGAGCATCCGGTTCTCCCGCTGCTTGCCGGCGATCCGCGGGTCGAGCGTGTGCGCGAGGGTGTCGAAGCAGTCGAAGCCCGTGCCCATGTCGATCGAGTTGTCCGGGAACCGTTCGGCTTTCGGGCCGTAGCAAGGTTTCAGCGGCTCACCGGGGTGGTACGGCCGCGTCGGGAACGCCGGGAGGCGGACGAGTGTCAGGTCCACCGTGCTTCCCCGGCTGTGGCCGGATTTCGCCGCGATGTAGCCGTCCGCGAAGAGCCGGTCTTTCTCCACGCGCGGGTAGAACTCGGCTTTCATCCGCAGGTCCGAGAGATCCTCCGCCCAGCGCACGAAGTTGTCGACCGCGCGCTGCGGGCGGTAGCAGTCGTAGACCTTCAAGGTGTAGCCCTGGCGCAGGAACGACAGCTGCGCCTTGTGCAGGGCGACGGCGGCGTCCCGGGTCAGGATGCACATCGGCTGCCGGTAGCCGTCGACGCGCCCGCCGGTGAAGTTGTGCGGAGTGAGGTACCGGATTTCCTGCACGATGGTCGGATCGACGTCGCGCAGAGCGACGAATTCGGGCGGGGCCTTCGGCTCCGATGCGGCCGGCGCCGGCGGGGCGGCGACGAGACAGGTCAGCAGGCTCATCGCGGCGACCGCCAGGCCGCGCGTCGTCTTTCCGCGCATAGCCGGATTGCTTACCACAAGAACACGCGCCGGAATAGGCGTTGCCGGGTCCCCGGGCGCGGAGCGAAGCCGCACCCGGGGAAGCGGTCAGTAGTCCCACACAGTCGGCACGAACCGGAACGCGTTGCCCGCGACCGCCACGTGGCAGACCGACGGGAACGGCAGGTGCGTGGCCACCAGCTGCTCGCCGCTGGCCGCCAGCTCCTTAAGCAGCTTGATCCGGACGCGCGCCGACTCCTCGGGGTCGTGCTCGAAACCGTTGTACCAGTCCGGATTCTCGAACCCGGGCTGGAACACCGCGTCCCCGGCGAAGGTCAGCCGGTCGCCGCCCGACTCCAGCCGGACGATGCTGTGGCCGGGAGTGTGCCCGCCGGTGCGGCAGATCCGCACCCCTGGAGCCACCTCGTGCTCGGTCTCGAACGGCCGCAGCTGGCTTCGGTAGACGTCGAGGAACCGCGTGGCGGTCGTGCGCAGCACCTCCGGGATCGGCTCCGGCATGACAGTGCGGGAAAAGTCGGGCGCCTGCCAGAACTCGGCTTCGGCCGACGCCAGGTGCACCCGCAGGTCCTCGCGCAGGCGGCCGCGGAGGCCGTCGACGAGCAATCCGCCGATGTGGTCCATGTGCAGGTGGGTGAGCACCACGTCGGTCACCGACGCCGGGTCGATCCCCGCCGCGACGAGCCGTGCCGCCAGCTGCCCGGCACGCGGGAAACCGGGGAATTCGGTGCCGAGGCCGGAATCGACGAGGACCGTCCGGCCGCCGCTGCGCACCACGGCGACGTTCAGCGGCCAGTCGATCATCTCCGGCGGCAGGAACATTTCGCGCAGCCAGGCCGACAGATCGGCCCGGTCGGCGTTGGTGGCCAGCGTTTCGGCGGTGATCGGCAGCACCCCGTCGCTGATCACCAGCACGTCGATGTCGCCGACCTTCAGCGCGTAGCGCGAAGGGACCGCCTCGTCGAGACGGGCGGAAGGGGCCAAGCTCATGAGTTCTCCTCGGGAGTCGCACAGCCAGATCGTCGGCTAAGACCGGACGGCTTCCCGGTTTGTGACAACTTGGGCGGAAAAAGGTTCTCCCGCCCAGGATTCCCAGCGGACAGGTCAGGCTCGCGGCGCGGCGTTCGGCGCCTTCCGCACCACTCGCCGCCGCCCGTCCGCGCGCAGCATCGGCCCGAACCGCAGCCGCGCTTCCTCGGCCAGCTCGACGCCGAGATCCACCTCGTACTCCTCCGCCGAGGCGGCGATGCGCAACCGGTCGCCCCGCCCGGCGAGACCGGTGATCCGGTCCCGGGCCACCGCCAGCAGCTGCACCCCGTGCGTCAGCGGCCGCCTGCCCAGCACGTGCCGCACGACGACCAGCTCCTGCCGCGTCAGCACGACGAACGCGGCGGGCCGGGATTGCTGCCACAGCCACCGTCGCGGAAGTTCCGGCTCCGCGCCGAGGTAATGCGTCTGCCGCGGGTGGCCGAGCGCCACCAGCGGCGACGCCGGAAGGCGGTCCCAGCCGAGCGAGGGCGGGCCCGCGTGCGCCGGTTCCGGGGCATCGGGCCGGTGCGCTCTGGCCCGCGCGTGCGTCAGGAGGTCGGCCACCGCCGGCCATGCCCACGAGCGGTAGCGGAAAACCAGTGTCGTGCGGACACCGGTTAGCACCAGGCAGGAGTATTTCCCGGCCATCGCGTGCTCGACCGCGATCAGCTCGGGGTACGGGATCGCGCCGACGATGCGCGGATACGGCAGGTCGTCGACCCACAGCGCCACTCCGCGCGCGCCCGCGCCCAGCGCCTGCTCCGGCGTCCACACGACGCCGTCGCCCGAGGGCCGGGTCGCCGACGGGGCCAGGACCAGCTCGCCCGGCCCGATCAGGTCCGCGAGGTCCTCGGCCGCCGCGCCCGGCCGGGACCAGCGGGAAGGCGGTTTGGTGTCGAGCCGGTCGGCGAGGTCGCGGCCGACCTGGATCTCCCACGGCTCGGCCGCGGCGCTGAGCGCGGACCGCGCCGCACCGATGCCGGACATGCGAGCCTCCTGCCGCCGCGGGAGCCGGGCCGGGGCGCCCTGCTTCCAGCGTATACACCGCCGCGGAGCCGGTTCTCATTCCGGACTTCGCCCGGCTGGGACCCAGATCACCCGATTGCCGCAGCCGCTCCGGCCCTGCGCCCGGACCCTCGCCGCCCCTAGAATCGGCAGCGCGGCACCGGAGCCACACCGTCCTTTGTGGACAGCGCGCCGCGCGGCAGCCCGCGTCGACCCTGGAGGAGCCTCGTGCCCGCACCGGAATCCGTGCAGATCGTCACCGCCCGGCGCATCGTGACCATGGCCGGCGCGCAGCCCCCGGCGTTCGCGGTGCGCGGCGAATGGGTCGTCGCGCACGGCAGCATCGCCGACCTGCGCCGCGAGTTCCCCTCCGCGCAGCTGCACGATTTCGGCGACGCCACCGTCGTCCCCGGGTTCAACGACGCCCACCAGCACCCGACCGTCGTCGCCGCCCAAACCCTGCAGGTCGACCTCTCGCCGTCCCGGATCCGCTCGACCGCCGACCTCACCGCCGCCCTGCGCGAACGCGCCGCCGCGACCCCGGCCGGCGAATGGGTGATCGGCTGCGGCTACGACTCCTTCCGCAGCAACGGCGGGCGCGAACTCACCCGCGCCGACCTGGACGAAGCCTGCCCGGACCACCCCGTGCTGGTCGTGCACGTGACGCTGCACGCCGGGGTCGTCAACTCCCCCGGTCTCGCACTGGCCGGTCTCACCGACGCCAGCGAACCGCCGCCCGGCGGCCACCTCGGCCGCGACGCCGCCGGGCGCCTCGACGGCGTCATCCACGACCAAGCCCTCTACGACCTGGCGTTCCCGGCCTTCACCCCGCGCCCGACGATCGTGCGGGACCCGTCCACCGAAGTCTTGGCCGCCGCCTTCACCCGGCACGCCGCCGACCTGCACGCCGCGGGCATCACCTCAGTCGGCGACGCACTGGTCGGCCGCACCGAATGGCAGGTTCTCCGGCACCTGGCCGACCGGAACCAGCTCACCCTCCGGGTGAACGCACTGGCCGCCTACGACCACTTCGACTACTTCCGCGCTCTTCCGGACGGACCGCCCGCCCCGGAAACCCGGCTGCGCCTGGGCGGCGTCAAGACTTTCGCCGACGGTGCCGTCAACGGCGGGACCTGTCTGGTGGAACAACCCATCGAAGGCACCGACAGCTACGGCCTGGAACGCGTCAGCGCCGCCGAACTGGCCGAGACCGTGCGGCACGTGCACGACGCCGGCTGGCGAGTCTGCGTGCACGCCAACGGCGACCGCGCGATCCGCCGCGTCCTGGACGCGGTGGACCAAGCCCAAGCCGCGAAACCGCGCCAGGATCCGCGGCACCGCATCGAACACTGTTCCATCATCGACGACGAGATCCTGAAACGCATGCGCGACCACGGCATGGTCGCGGTGCCGTTCGCCAACTACGCGGCCGCGCATGGGGACAAACTGACCCAGTTCTACGGACCGGAACGCGTCGAGCGGATGTTCGCCCACCGGTCGATGCTCGACGCCGGGGTAGCGGTGGCTGGTTCGTCGGACCATCCGTGCGGGCCGTTCCCGCCGCTGTACGCGCTGCGCAGCTGCGTGACGCGCCGGGCGCCGGACGGGGAGTTGTTCGGGGCTTCGCAGCGGATCAGCGTGGAGGCCGCGCTGGGGGTGTATACGACGGGGTCGGCTTACGCGTCTGGCGAGGAGGCGACGAAGGGGCGGTTGGCTCCGGGGTTTCTCGCGGATTTCGCGGTGTTGGAGGAGGATCCGTTCGAGGCGGATCCGGAGGCGTTGGATCGGGTTCGGGTGCGGGAGACCTGGGTCGGCGGGGAGCGGGTTTGGTCGGCGTAGCGGTGGCGGTCCGTGAGGGGAACCCTGAGGGAATCTGATTCCCTCAGGGTT